>JAFORL010000032.1 GCA_017393285.1 Lachnospiraceae bacterium | reverse complement strand
GTTGTTTGCCAACGCTGGTATTTTTGTCCGTCGTAGGCTGGTTATCATTGCTAGTATTTTTATTATTTTTAGGCTGTTTGCCGTTATTTGCATTTTTGTTATCCCTAGGCTGTTTTCTGTCAGTGTCTGCGGTATCCTCTTGGGGTTTGCGCTTTTGTTCCTCTTCCACAGCCTTTGTGGTCTCTTGTTCTTTTGACTCTTGGGTCGCAGGTGCAGTTTGCTTTTTCATAGTATGCTGAGAATCTGTTTCACTACTGCTCATGGTAGCTCCTGGTTGCGAATTGCTTAAATCAGAGCGACGATTTGGTGCCGCAGTGACTGCAACAACCTTTGGTCTATGCTCTAATTGAGAAATATCCATATTTTCTTTTTTTGCGGTTGCTATGATTTCCTGAATGTTCATGTTAGCCAAATCTTTTTCTGCTAAATCATGGTTTTGATTGGCTATATTGTAAATCAAAGTCGCTTTTCCCTTTGAAATATGCATATCATCCGCTAAATTCTCAATGTCAGGGGCATCATGTAAAATCGTCTGACTTACAATATTGCCGGAAAATGCCTGCGAATCCATAGCTTGCGATAACTCTTGCGAAAAATGATTTGCTAATTTTTGAGAAACTTTCGAATCTTTTCCATCTACCGAAAGTAATACCGCATTTTCATTCTCTGTAGATAAATAGCCCAAAGTACCAAGCTGTTGAATCGTGTCTGTCAAGGTTGTACGGATGGATTGATGACTTTGCTTCTGTAATGCATTTACAACTGCATCACCATCATCATTTTCACCCGTAATGGATAATACTTGTTGAAAACGATTGATTTCAATCTCTATACTTGGATTGACGTCTAAATGAATGGTAGCATATACGGTGGATTGTACATAAACCAAACTAATACCTACAGTTAATAACAAGCAGGCAGCCAACATAGCAAATTGAAACCTCCAGTGTTGCTGGGACTTGGAAACAGAGGAAGGAAGTGGATATGCCTCAGGAGAACTGTGGGAAACCTTTTCCCATATTTCATCAAAGCAATCTGGGGCACACTCTTCTATTGCTTGTTTGGTATGCTGCAAGATTTCTTTTTCCTGCATATTATTCATTCCTTTCTGTAGTCTTTTAACGCAACTTGTAACTTTTTGATTGCTCGTCGATACTTGGAAAGTACAGTGGGCAAAGCCATATGTAAAATCATACCAATTTCCCTATGCTTCATGCCTTGAGAAGCATGCAGTAATACGATAGTTCTTTCCTCTTGGGACAAGATGGTAAAAGCTGTCTGTAAAACCATACAATCCTCTAGGTTGGAAATGTGGGAAAATTCTGCCACCAAATCCAACTGCTCAATGTCTGTGAAGGAGGTTTTTTTTGCTTCACGCAATCGCATGTAGGCTAAATTTCTTGCAATGGTGTACATCCATGCCATAGATTTATTTTTGGATTGATATGAATTGGCATGTAAACCAATACGAATATAGGTCTCTTGTAAAATATCCTCTGCATCTTCTTTGTTTTGTAATAAGGAAAGTAAGAAAATGTAGATGCTGTGTGAGGTTTCCTGATACAAGGTATGAAATGCTTCTTGATTTCCGTCTGCCACTTGTGTAAGTAAAGCATCTAAATGCTGCATATTCTGAGACAATTGCTTGCTCGTTATAGATGCAGTTGTCATATGTATACCCCCTGTGAAAAGCATAAATGTATATGCTTGTTTCGTAGTCACCATTGTATCATCTCCGAATGCGTGTCTGGATTCGGAAGATTGTTTCGTATACTTGCATGCCAATGTGTTGTTACGTGCTATGCTGTCAGGTTACAAATATACCAAGAAATATCTGTTTGATGTCTTATTTATTGTAACATAAATATGGCAAAAATACTAGTATTTTCCACAGGGAATGTGCAAATTGTATAATAAATAAAATTTTTAGTGTGGATAAAGTGCCAGAATATACATTTTGGTAACAGTTCAGCCCTTAGGCTGCCCTGTTACCAAAGTGGTCAAATGATACATACCAATTGCCCACTTTCCAGCAAAATATACTTTTATTTTACAGTTTCTAGCTACCTGTAGGGCTATACATTTTACCAGATATACATGTACTCTCGGAATCTACTTTAATAAAAAGACTCCGAGAGTACATATACAGATTAGGGAGGGGAAGCACCCTAATCGTAAGGGGGACTTTTTAACGTGCTAGTAACGTCCCCAAGGCCCTTGAGAAGAACCGGAAGAGTTGCTGCTGGTACCAAGTGTGATTTCGCTACCATTTTCAGCCGTTCCTTCTGCTGCATAACCGTAACTGTCAGTACTTGCATTTTTTAAGTTGGCGTTGATATATGCCTTGCAGCTGGATACCGTAACATTACTGTTGCTGTAAACCAGACGGCTTGCAGATTTATGTAAGGTTACATAGGTAAGTACCGTTCCAGATTCATCTGTAATGGCAAGGGTGGTGCCTGCAGAACCGGAAAAGTTTCCTGTTATGTAAGAACCAGAACTAGGAATACCTTCATTTTGCATACCACCGGCATCAATTGCCAATACAGTACCACCGGTTAAGGTGTAGGTTCCATCGGTATCAATGGAACTGTTTCCTTGGTTACTTGGACCTTCTACGATGGTGGTACCACCTGAGATGGCAATGTTTCCATTGGAATCCAAGCCATCGCCGCTGGCATCTACATATAGAAAGCCACTGGAAATGGTGATGGTAGGTGTTGTGCCAGAGTTACTTGTGGTTGTAGTACCTGCGTTTCCGCCCCAAGGCATTCTTCCGGTTGGACCGCCCATACCCAAACCACCATTTGGATTGGTTGAGGTGGAAGATCCATCGCTGGCATTGACACCATCGTCATTAGAGGTTACGTGGGTAGTGCCACCGGAGATTGTGATGTTACATGCCTCTAATCCCTCGTAACTCTTGCTAACCGTAACCCTACCATCAGAAATGGTTAAGGTTTGATCTGCGTGTATACCATCATCTGCAGAAGCCAGTTGTAAGGTTCCGCCTGCAATGGTTACCGTATCATTACTGTGAATAGCATCATCTGAACTGTCGATGGTAATGGTTCCGTTGTTGATGGTAATGTTTTTCACTGCTTTTAAGCCTTTTGCAGATGCTTCTGTCTTGTTTTGGTTACCCTCTGAGAAACCGTTATAGCTGGTATTATTGCTGGCAGTATAATTGCTGCCTTGGAAGGTTGTACAGGTAATATCCCCACCATTTACGGTTAGGGTACCGGCAGATTGGATACCGTCTGCGTAGGCCTGAATGGT
>JAFORL010000177.1 GCA_017393285.1 Lachnospiraceae bacterium | reverse complement strand
TGCATTCACACCTACAAACCTTCCAACCATAATGGCATCTACGGCATTAAACAGAATTTGAAGGCAACTGGCGATTCCAATGGGTAACGCAAGCAAAAAAATATTTTTTTTCATATTGCCATGTAAAATGTCAATTTCTTTGGATATCATTTCTTCTTCCTCGCTTTTTTATGGAAATACGTTCAAATTAAACAACACGATCGGTTGCAACCTGTCTTCCATGATAGCCTACTCGATAAATACTGGCAAAATAATCTTCCAAAAGAGTCAAGGCACCTCTATATCCCACATATGACTTATTGATAATCACAGATTCCACAATTGGAATACTTAAATATACATAATGGGCATCTAATTGTTGTGCTAATATTTTTTCCCATGTACTTCCAAACAAAATAGCACGTTTTGGATTTCTAATCTTTTCTTTGATATCTTCCTGTATATTCCATCCATCTGGCTCAAATTGCAAAATGTCAGCTAACTTTTCATTTTTTTCAGCAACGATTTCTTTTACCAATTTCTGTTTTGCTTTGGTAGGATTATCTGTCAAATATAGCCCCTTAGGTATCACTCCAAATTCATTTACCAAGAAATTAGCAACCGAAACTCCATATGTACTATCTGCAACCGTAAACAGTTCTGTCGGAATACTTTGTCTGTTTTCAGAATAATAATCTATTAATCCCTCAAAGTATTCATAATACCTTTTTTCTTCCTTTTTGATAACTTTTTCTACTTTATCCTGATCCAACTTTGCAAACTGGGCTACTGTACGCAAAAACTTGCTTGTCTCTTTTGCTCCAATTGGTAATACAGGATAATGTAAGTAAGGTGTACCATACTTTCTCTCCAATAATTTCACTGTATCTAATCCTACCCAAGGAGATACCAAAAGGTTAAATTCCGCATTCGGGATATTTTCCCATTCTTTGATTCCTTCCGATTCTGTTCCATATAAAATATTTACCTCAAGTCCAATAGCTTCCAAAAGACTTTTTATTTCCTGCAAATCGCCTCTCCAATAAGGATCTTGATACGGAACAACCGTAAATACATTTACCAAACCTTTTTGGGTATTCACTTCTCGTTCTCCTACAAATTGTTCAATAATTGCATTCACTACAGTATTATGTCCATAATAACTATTTCCTTTAAATCCTGCGGTTTCTGTACCCACTACAGGATATCCTTCTTTCGCAAATCTTTTTGCAACAGAGATAGAATCGTCTCCAACAATATCTGAAGTACAACCGGTAAGGACTACATATAAATCTCCGTCCAACACTTTCAATGCACTGCTTACCAAATTTGTCAGCTTTTTCTCTCCACCAAATACAACTTCCGTTTCACCAGAATTGGTACAAGATATGGTATTTCCACCAGCGTATCCTTCACCTTGATTCGCCGCACTGGTCGCCGCAAATGTCCAAACCTTGTCAGCACATCCAGGACCAGCATGCACAATTGGATGTGCCTTTGGAATAGCAGCTACAGTCTGTTGTGCCGCTAATGCACAAGTATATCTTTGCTGTTCTATTACTTGACTCATACCGTTTTCCCTCCTTCAAAATAAAATGGATCTTCAATTTCTTCTAACCACCATTTACTATATGGAATTTGTGCATGGTTCGCAAAATTATCTACAAGTACCTGGGTCTGTAGCGCTTCTACCAAACGTTCTCCCATACTGATCAATCCATCATATCCGATACTTGAATTCGAATCTCCTTCCAATAAAGACACAATTCCCAGTTTTGTACCAAGGGGAGTAATGCCTCGATGTCTGGCAAGTAAAATATCCGGTTTCAATTTTTTCAGTACCTTAATAATTTCATAAGGTTGTAGATTACATACACTAATATTCTCAATATTTCCCGTTTTCTCAACTAAACTTTCCAATGCATTAAATCTGTGATCTCCATCATAATGCTGGTCATGATGCAACTGATTTACACCTACAATTTTTAAGCCCAGGTCGTAAGCAATATTGGATAAATTATAAGCAAAAGCCTGTCCAGACATAACATAAATCGTTTTTCCCTGCAATTGTTGTCTTAATTCTTCCAATCTAGGTCTAATTCTTTCATGTTCGCTTTTTATGACTTCTTCCACAATGTCTGATTTTCCCGTAAATTTAGCAATTTCTCTCAACCAATTGTCTGTCCAGTTAATTCCATATGGCGGAGGCGACACAATGTTGGGAACATTATAATCCTTTTCCAATACATTAGTAATATATGTACTAAGGGTTTCACAAATCGTAGCACTACAGGTTGCTTCTGTCATTTTTTCAATCTCTTCCAGATTATTCAATGTAACCATATAGTTTACCCTTACGCCTAATTTTCCAAGCAATTTTGAAAAAGTATCTGAACCGACAAAACTAAAGACATTCACTAAATCTTTTTGTTTTTCCTTTGGAGCTTTTACCAACTTTCTTAAAATGCCATGATAACTGGCGTCAAATCCACTTGCCCAGATTTTTGATTTAAATCCTTCACAATATACAGGAACAATGGAATAACCTACTTCCTGCTCCATTTCTCCTGCAATGCTTTCCAAGTCCTCTCCTATAATTCCCGATGCACAAGAAGATTGAATAAAAATCACCTTAGGATGATATCTTTTATCAGCCTCTCTTATTGCTGTTCTCAATTTTTCAGCCGCACCGTATATGGTATCTTTTTCCTCAATATTACTACTAATATAACGTATTCCTCTCGGCTTCATCCCCCAGGATCCTGTCGCAGCCAGCACGTTTACGTTTCTTCCAGGTATCTGTGTGGAACATCCAATAGGAGAATGTCCAATTACTACTGCATCCTCCACACTCACAATAGAATTTGCCGAGCAGGAAAATGCACAACTACTACACTGACTGTAAGTTCGATTTATACTTTTTAATTCTCCTTCGTTTGATTTTTTCAATAAATCTTCCGCATTTCCGTGATAAGAAAGAATGGCTTGCAAACGTCTTTCTCTCACTTCAACCTCCACAGTATTTGTAAATTCACTCATATTTTCTTCACTCCAATTCTATAAAGTATCTTTGTACTCTTGTAACAAATCCTGGTATACATTATCATCTGGATATTCCTTTATCAAACTGTTTAACGCTTCTTCGTAAACATCGTTATAAATGTAATCATCCACATTAATCGTACCTTTCACCATCTTAAACTTTGTTGCTGTATCATACGCAGTTTCTATTTTCTTTTTTCCAATATTAGGACTGATTGTTAAATGTCCATATGTAAATAATTGCGAACGTATTACTTTCTCATCTACATCAATGATTGTCTTTGCATCCTTAACCGCTTCATCGTTGTTATGTTTATAAAAACTGTATCCTTTTAATTGTGCGCGGATAATTCTTACATACAAATCTCGATTTTTGTCTACATCTCCTTTTCTTGCCCAAATACGGCAGCAAATGTATTTATCTGTACTTTCAGACAATTCATCAATATCTGCTAACTTTTTAACACCACTTGTTCCATCTGCAGTTTCTCTAAATACCATGTACACATTTCCGATATCCAAGTCTCCTTTTTGTACAGCCTGAACAAT
>JAFORL010000176.1 GCA_017393285.1 Lachnospiraceae bacterium | reverse complement strand
TTTATTATGTAATAGGAAATTGCGATGCAATTTCCTATTACATAATAAACGCTCCGCGAGGATGCACAGACCGCGGAGGTGGAGTTAATTGCTGCGCAATACCGCGGTCGCGCTAGAGTTTTGCTTGCAAAACTCTTTGTTCTTACTCTTAGACCAGTTGATGAAGGACATGGCAAAGATGAGCAGATAACCCAATATACTCAAGTTATTCGGTTTTTGTTGAAAAATAATAAATCCATATACAGCAGATACCAAAATTTGAAAATAATCATAAATAGAAATTTCTTTTGCTGGTGCATAGGTGTAGGCTTTCGTAATACAAATTTGTCCAATGGTTGCACTGATGCCACATAGGGTTAAGAATAACCATTGCATTGGCGCCATGGGTTTAAATTGTGTAATTACAAAAGGAAAAATAACAATGCAGGAAAAGGCGGAAAAGAAGAAAACAATCTTCATGCCATTCACCTGTTTTTGTCCCAAATAACGAACAGCTGTATAGGCTGCTCCAGCCATAATACCACCGGTTAGTCCAATCATACCTGGTGCAAATTCATGGAAAGATAAGCTGGGCTGAATAATGAGTACAGCGCCCATAAATGCGCCTAGCAGGGTTAAAAATTGCGTAAGGGAAGCCCGTTCCTTTAAAAAGATAATAGAAAAAATAACCGCTGCAAAGGGTGAAAGTTTATTTAAGATATTTGCATCAGATAATACCAAATGATCAATGGCATAAAAGTTACAAACAATTCCCATGGTACCGCAGATTGAACGAATGAGTAAAAAAGGAATAGAAGATTTTTCGTATTTGAAATCCTGTTTGTTTTTTATTAAGGTAATACTTGCGATAAAGGTTGCAAATAAATTACGGAAAAAGGCTTTTTGCATAGTGGGTAAATCTCCGGATAATCTGGAGAATAACGTCATGCTGGCAAAACCGACACCAGCGAGTAAAATAAATAATATACCTTTTTTCTTCAAAATAACGCCTCCAAACATGCTTCTTTTCTTACATCTGGTTGTCTTTAACCAATTTGGCATAGTAAAACGAGGCGCTAAAAGCGCCTCTGTAAGAGTAATGGTTTGTTTTCTATATGTAAAAAGAATACGTGTAAAGCGTTATTCTTCTAACACATCAATCATTTCATGAAACAATTTTAGAATTTTTTTGTTTTTTTCTAAGTCATATTTATAAATTTCAACTTGCTCTGTTAAATATTTTATATGATCGGACAAATCTTTGTGCGGATCAAATTTGCGAATGACAATTTCGCCTTCTGCATTTGTTAATATTTCTACGGGATCGCCATCTTGTAGAAAGTTTGCACGACGGAAATCTTTTGGGATAACCACTCTTCCTAAATGATCAATACGACGAATTACGCCTTGGTTTAGCATAGTTATTCACTCCATTTCTTGTGTGTATTCTTTTCTATGTCTTTTTGCAAGATGTCTTGCATAAAGCAATCTACGGATAATATTTTTGTTTTCACATATCCAAACGAAATCGCATGCAAATATGCCTTTCGCTGTCTACAACAAACACTTTCAACGTAAAAAAAAAGAGAGATAGCCCGTAAGCAATCTCTCCATTGAAATCTAATAGTATTATACTTGATAATAAAACAAAAAGCAAGAGAAAAATAAAAATGATTCTGAGTGGCACAGGATATATTCCTATTTGCGAAATGTAGCACTTCATTGTATACTTGATATATAACTGATAAAGGGATATAGAATCAAATGATTGCTGTTTTCCTTTATGGGTCATAGATTTGAAAATGAGCGAAATTCATATGTCTCTTTACTGACAATATTTTCAGATTTGCGAAAAACAGTAATCATGAAAAGAGAGAGGGGGAAACAACTTAGTTTGTTGAAAATTATGCAAAAGAAAAATAATAGAACATATCAGGCAATCGCTTTGAGCTTAGCTTTGCTTTTGACACAATTACAACCACAGGGGATGATATTGGCAAAAACGAGTCCATCTTTCAAGGAAGGACAAGGAAAAATATACACAAAACAGGTGATGGCTGAAGAAAGTTACAGCGCAGGACTAGAACCTGTCCAGACGGTGTCACCTTCTGTTGTGAGTTTCACACCTACATCTAGTGCGCTGGCTGTAACCACAATGCCTACGCAAGAACCAGAGATGGCAGAAACACCTACGCCAACAGTGGAAGCAACACAACTTCCCACAGAACAGACAGGGGAAGTAACACCAGTCCCAACAGAACAGATGGAACAGTCACATCATTATGCCACAGATATTTCTTTTTTGTATATTGGTAAACAGGATCAAATTTCTTTGGCAATTGGACAAAAAAGACACATATACTGTAAACCGGTAAAAGAAGGAATAGAAACACCGGTGTATCAATGGGAAAGCAGTGATCCTGTTATCGCTACGGTAGATGAAAATGGCTGGATTTGTGGAAAAAAAACAGGTCAGGTCACCATTGTTGTGAGAACCCTGGAGGGAAGTCAATTAGAGAAAAAACTAAAGGTGACGGTGACAAAACGAAAAAATGGTACCCATTATTCAGAAAATAATTTAAATATTGTCAGTGTATCCCACAGCAAATATACCTACGCAGAAATGGAGCATGACATGCAGCAGTTAGCCAATCAATATGGAGATTGTTTGCAATATAGTGTGGGTGGAAAAACATGGGATGACAGGAATTTGTATAAACTTACATTAGGCAATTCGGAAGCCAAGAAAAAAGTAATGGTACAGGCTTCCATTCATGCGCGTGAGTATATGACGGCACAATTGGTTATGCGACAAGTAGAATTTTATTGTAATAATTACTATACAGGAACCTATCAAGGAAAGTATTTTAGTGAACTGTTTTCAGACGTATGTTTCGTCATCGTACCCATGTCAAATCCGGATGGGGTTTCCATCAGTCAATTCGGTGCCTCTGGAATTCGCAATCAAAACTTACGAAAAAAAGTGCAACGAATTTGTGCCAAATATGGAAGAGGACGTAGTTCTTATTATACTACCTGGAAGGCAAATGCCAGAGGTGTAGATTTGAATCGAAACTTTAATCAATATTGGTCTTGTTTAAGGACTTCCGTCCACAGTCCAAATGGAAATGGCTACAAAGGAAGCAAACCGGTATCAGAACGAGAATCAAAATTTTTGGTGAAATTGAATCAGGCACTAAATCCCAAGGCAGTCATCAGCTATCATGCTATGGGCGAAATTCTTTTTTGGAATTTTGGGCAAACGGGAAGTTTGCGTAACCGAGAGATCGCTCTACGAAATACAGTAAAAGGTGTTACCGGTTATCGCTTGGTAGGTGGTCGATTTGATAAAAGACAATCTACAGGATTTGGAGACTGGGTTGGCATTCATCAAAAAACCCCAACGGTCACCATTGAGATTGGGAATCGGTCTTGTCCCTTGCCGGCTTGGCAGTTTTCTAGAGTATGGGCAAAGAATAAACTGGTATTTGCTACTACAGCAAAATTATATTTTGACAAATGATAGCATGCTTCTTTCGTTATAGCATGTTAAACAGGTGTCAGATGGTTGGGTTACCGGGGGCTTCGGTTGCTTTTTACAAAGAAAACGTGCTAGTGAAATATGAAAGGGCAAATGTGCTTGAGAAAATCTGAAAAAGGAAGGGAACAGGGAAATGAAAAAAATTAGAATAAAAGCTACATACTGGTTTCTTGGTTTTTGCATTTGTCTGGCTGTATGTTTGACATCCGCTTGCGCACTTCCAGTGTCACAGTCAGGGGAGGTGCAAGTATCAGTCAATAAAAATAAAAAAATAGAGTTAACAAACCTACCTATATATGATGGAAAACCATATGTGGTGTTGAAAGATAATAAAGCAGATTTTAAAGAAGCAGATCTGACGACAGAGCCTTTTGAAAAATATAGTGATTTGGACTCCCTTGGTAGATGTCAGGTGGCATATGCAAATATTTGCAAAGAAATCATGCCAAAGCAGGAAAGAGGACCAATTGGAATGATGAAACCTGCAGGTTGGCATACCATAAAATACGTATGCATAGATGGAAAATATTTATATAATCGATGTCATTTAATTGGATATCAGCTTGCTGGGGAAAATGCAAATGAAAAGAATTTAATCACAGGTACAAGATATTTGAATGTAGAAGGAATGTTGCCTTTTGAAAATCAAGTGGCAGATTTTGTAGAAGCCACCGGCTATCATGTATTGTATCGGGTGACACCGATTTATAAGGGAGAAGAATTGCTGGCAAGAGGTGTGGAAATGGAAGCCTACTCTGTAGATGATCAAGGCAGTGGTTTGCAATTTCATGTGTACGTATATAATGTGCAACCGCAGATTGACATTGATTATCAGACAGGGGAAAGCAGCCTGCAAAAAAAGTCTGCATTGACTAAGAAAAATTTGCCATCTAAGGAAAAAAATAATAACAAGCAAAAAAAGAGTAAATATATAATAAATACCAATACAAAAAAATATCATTTGCCAACTTGCAGTTGTGTTGCGGATATGCGTGAAAAGAACAAAAAAGTGTGTCGTGCAACTAGAAAAGAATTAGAAGAAGAAGGGTATGAGCCTTGTAAAAAATGTTGTGATTATGCAAGTCAGTAGCAGCCATGGTCACTGCGAGTTATGTGTAAAGAAGAAACACTTCTTTACATGAAAAAAAAAAAATGATACAATAGCGTGGTGTATATATAAAAGTGAACCCACTTTGATTTGTGGTAGTGTTCGCAGACACGACTGCTTTGCAGTTACCAGAGTATATGAAAATGGAGCATGACAGATGCTTCGCTTCTGACTGCATTGTAAGAGTCGAGTGAAAAGATTTGGAGGAAAAATATGACAAGTAAACAAAGAGCTTATTTGAAATCATTGGCTATGAATTTAGATCCTATTTATCATGTGGGAAAGGCAAGTTTGACCACAGAAATTATAGCTGGAGTGAGAGAAGCATTAGAAGCAAGAGAATTGGTTAAAATAGCAGTTTTAAAGAACTGTATAGATGATCCCAAAGAGATTGCACAAGTCATTGCAGAGCGTACACGTTCCCAATTGGTACAGGTAATTGGGAAAAAAATTGTGTTATATTTACCTGCATCGGATCCTAAGAAACAAAAGATTGTTTTGCCTGAGGCGAAAACAAAAAAATAAAAGCATGGATTTACAATTGGGAAGGTAAGTGTATATGAAGAAAATTGGAATTATGGGTGGCACTTTTAACCCTATTCATAATGGACATTTACTATTGGCAGAACGGGCATATGAGGCGTATGCTTTGGATCAGATTATTTTTATGCCTACAAGACAGCCAGCATATAAAGTAGATACAGAGATTGCATCAGAAGAAATCCGAGCAGATATGATTCGTATGAGTATTGCAAATAAATCCTATTTTCACATCTCTACATTAGAATATGAACGGGAAGGAAATACTTATACAATTGATACCATGGAAATGCTATTAGAAAAGTATAGGGATTGTATTTTTTACTTTATTATTGGTGCTGATTCTTTATTTCAACTGGAACATTGGCATCGGGCAGCTGATTTGATGAAAATTACCCATTTTTTAGTGGCTACAAGAAATTTTGAATCAATAGAGAGCATGAAGGCACAGGCAGAAAAATTGAGACAAAAATATGGAGCAAACATAGCCTTTATACCCTTTCCTACGATGGAGATTTCTTCCAGCAATATTCGAAAAAGATGCAAAGAGCAGTTATCCATTTCTTATTTGGTGCCAGAAAATGTGGAAGCCTATATAAAAGAGCGAAAATTATATATGTAGATTAGATTTGGTAAAGTGACCAATTCGCAAAGATCACATATGAAAATCAGATTTGGTAAAGTGACCATTTCAAAAAGACCACTTATGAAAATGTTCGATATGCAGCCATAGGATTATTCTGTATAAATTGTGTCAGTGCCAATAGATTTGCTCTTGTTTTTATAAATGGGTGGATACTTTAGGGTGGTACAGAGTTAAACTTCCTGCTTGTTAAGTTGGGAATAAAAGAGAAAGGATTAGTAAGATGCAGTCACAATGGGAATTAGAAGAACAGTTGAAAAAAGTATTAAATGAGAAAAGATTTCGACATACCCTAGGGGTGAGCGATACAGCGGCCGCTTTGACGATGGCACATGGTGGTGATTTGCAGAAGGCGAGATTGGCTGGCGTATTGCATGATTGTGCAAAGTGTTATAGTGATGCAGAACTATTGGCATATGCACAAAAATTTCAGTTACCCATTACAGAGGTAGAAGAGCAGGCGGCCTATTTATTACATGGAAAAGTGGGTGCATATTTTGCAGAACATCTATATGGCGTAACCGATGAAGATGTCTTAAACAGTATACGTTTTCATACTACCGGTCGTGTCAATATGACGCAGTTAGAAAAAATTATTTTTATTGCGGATTATATTGAACCTACCAGGAGAGAAATTCCAGGTTTAGACCAGTGTCGTGCCTATGCATTTCAGGATTTGAATCTGGCAACTTATGAAATTTTGAAAAATACATTACAGTATTTGGAGCAGGAACAGAAACCATCTGCCATAGATCCCAATACCAGAATTACTATGGAATATTATAAAGAATTAAGTCAAAATACAATGGATAAAATATCATCATAGATAGGAAAAATGCCTAGGGGCAGATGCGGTTTAGAGATAGGAAATGACTTATAGAAAATTATAAAACACCACTTATAGAAAATTATAAAACACCACAATTGTATTATTTTAGGAGGATATATTATGTCAAATGAATTAGCACGTGCAAAAAAAATGGCGACAATTGCCTATAAAGCATTAGAAGAAAAAAAAGGTGAAGATGTAAGAGTGATTGAAATTACGGAGATTGCATCTTTTGCAGACTATTTTATTATTGCAGATGGTAACAATCCATCTCAAATTAGTGCATTGGTTGACAATGTGGAAGAACAGTTGGAAAAGGAAGGATTTTATCCAAAGAGAATAGAGGGTGTTCGTAATAGCAATTGGGTATTGATGGATTACGGCGATATTATTGTGCATGTATTTTCTAAAGAAGATCGTTTGTTTTATGATTTGGAACGCATCTGGAAAGACGGAAAAGAATTGACAGAAGAGGAGCTGGCATAGTTCCAAAAAGTAAGGAGTAACAATTCAGCCACTGGTTGAACTGTTACTCCTTTGCTGAATGCAACAGCTTTTTTAAAATTTACGGAATAAGCCAACGACTTTTCCTAAAATGACAAGGTCTTGCACAATAATCGGATCCATGGTATCATTTTCCGGTTGTAGACGGAAATAACCATTTTCTTTGTAGTAAGTTTTGACCGTTGCAGAATCGTCTATGAGGGCAACGATAATTTCTCCATTTTCTGCAGTTGGCTGTTTCTTGACAATGATTTGATCTCCTTCGTAAATGCCAACGTTAATCATACTATCACCCTTGACGCGAAGCATGAAAGATTCGCCTTTTGGGATATCATCAGAAAGTAGTGGAAAATAACTTTCGATGTTTTGTGTTGCAAGAATTGGCTGTCCGGCAGTCACGGTTCCTACCACAGGAATGTTGACGATTTCACGTCTTGATAAATTAAAGCTATCATCTACAATTTCAATCGCACGCGGTTTGGTAGAATCACGTCTGATGTACCCATTCTGCTCCAATGATGCAAGATGTGAATGTACGGAAGATGTAGACTTTAATTTGACCACATCACAAATTTCTCGTACAGTAGGTGGATAGCCCTTATTTAAAATATGTTGTTTGAGATATTCTAAAATTTCTTTTTGTTTCGATGTAATCTTTCCATAACTCATAATATCACGCTCCTAGTATCAGTATAGCAGATAAACACATGTTTGTCAAAACAAACGTTCGATGCAATTACTGTAATATTTCAAACAGGTTAACTTTTGGCATCCTTGTGCTTTTTACCCTTTTTGGAGGGCAACGGTACCAGCCAATGCAATATGTAGCCGATACATCCGCCCAGTACATTGGTCCATATGTCATCTAACTCTGTATATCCCAATCGGGTAACATACTGTATACATTCGATGAAGCAGCTTGACAACAGGGACAAAAAAACAATAATAATAAAATGGTCAAGTTTGTGCCAAATCTTAGGTAATAAAAAACCTAAGGGTACCAGCATGATAGCATTTTCTACGAAGTATATGGTGCACCAAGGACCGTAGTAGGTACCCATAAATTCCATGTGAATGACGCGACTACCGGGTACACGGGAAAAAAATACAATCTGTAGTAATATATAAACATAAAAAACAAAGATACTGCTCCAAAATGCAGTAAAAAAATCTTTTTGGAAAAAGTTTTTTTCCTTGTGCATGAAGTGCCATAATAACAAAATAATATAAATGAATACACAACAAATAAAACTCGCCTTAATTGCAGTGTATCCATATGATTGAAGATGAGACAGAAAATTTGTATATAACTGTCTGAGTATTTGTTGATCCCACATAATATTGTCTCCCTACCCTTTGATTATTTGAATATCTTCTGCAATATTGGGTCTTCTTTTAATAACTGTTTTGCTTTGGTTCGATATTGTTCTTCGTGTAAATAGGTATGTCTAAAAGGTTTGATGGAAGGTGCCAAATCGATAGCAGCTTCATATTCTCTTCGGTCAAGTTGTAAAGTGGAGACATAATCAAAGAAACCGGTATCTTGCAAAATCTTTTGTACACGTTGCCATCTATGGCTTTGCACCATGCTCATTAAATAGGTTGCGATACCAACTTGAATACCATGTAGTTGTGGCTTTTCTGCCGATTTGTCTAAGGCATGTGATATGAGATGTTCGCTTCCACTGGTAGGTGCACTATTGCCGGCAATTTCATTTGCAACGCCACTCATAGCTAAAGAATCTACAAGTTCCTTTAAAAATAAATCTTCTGTAATTGACGTAAAAGGTGTGCGAACAAAACTATTAACTGCTTTTTTCGCAATCATTACAGCAAAATCGTTTACTTTTGTATAACCTTGTGCTTCTTCATATTGCCAGTCATAAATAGCAGTAATTTTAGATACCATATCGCCAATACCGGAATATAAAAATGGCATTGGTGCGCTTTTTAGTACATCCAAATCTACAATAATGCTGTGAGCTGTACGGGCAGGGACAGAATTCCTTTTTCCGTTAATTAAGAGAGAAGCACTGGCACTGGAAAAGCCATCACTGGAAGCCGAAGTAGGCACACTGATAAATGGCAATTTTTTTAGAAAACCGCAGTATTTTGCACCATCAATGACTTTTCCTCCACCGATTCCGATGACTGCCTGTGTTTTATTAGGTAAAGAAAAGGCAAGGTCGGTTAAATCCTGCAAATGAACAGAATCTAATTCTAAATATTCTAATACTTGAATATTGGCGTCTGCTAAGGATTTCATAACAGTGTTTCCAAACATGTCAATGAGTCCGTTTCCGAAAAAAATTACGACCTTGTCAAAGTCACAATCTGCTAAATAAGTTCCTATTTTATGAAGAGAACCCTTCTCAACTTTTAAAAGAGAAGGGATTGCAATATATCTGTTTTGATTCATAGTATTATCCTTTCTGCAGTGGTAAATGCCCCCCCTTTTTTATTGCTGGCGCCAGTATACTGACATATGGGGGTACTGCATAGATTATATAATTAAAGTATATTTTGCCCGATTTCCTGCCAATTTAGTCCATTGACTGAAGGGGTATAGTTTGCTGGGACAGTTAGAAATTACTATTTGCCTGAAATTCTGATTATCCATTTTATTGTAACGTATTTTCATCTTTATGACAACCTTTACGTTGAAATAAAAATATGCTATAATACCAATGAATAACAGATTTGTTCTCTCAAAATTTTGCTGAAAAGAGAAGATGAGAGAATAGTAGATTGGAAATGGAGGAACAATATGTATATCACATGTTTAGATTTAGAAGGTGTATTGGTGCCGGAGATATGGATTGCTTTTGCGGAGGCAACAGGAATTGAGGAGTTAAAGAAGACTACCAGAGACGAACCAGATTATGATAAATTGATGCGTTATCGTTTACAGATTTTGAAGGAGCATGGTTTGGGATTGAAGGAAATTCAAGATACCATTGCTACCATTGATCCAATGCCGGGGGCAAAAGAATTTTTAGATGAATTACGTTCTTTATGTCAGGTAATTATCATCAGTGATACTTTCTCACAATTTGCTACACCATTGATGAAAAAACTTGGTTGGCCAACTATTTTCTGTAATTCATTGGAAGTAGCTGACAATGGAGAGATTACCGGCTTCAAGATGCGTTGTGAAAAATCCAAATTAACAACTGTAAAAGCATTGCAATCTATTGGCTATGACACCATTGCAAGTGGAGACAGCTTCAATGATTTGGGTATGATTGGAGCAAGTAAAGCAGGATTTTTGTTCAAGAGTACAGAACAGATTAAGAAGGATTACCCACAATATCCTGCATTTGATACCTATGATGAATTAATGGCAGCAATTAAGGCAGAGTTGAATAAATAAAGTGTCCAGCTATATTTTATATGTATCATTTGCTTGATTTTGCATTTTATGCATGTCATGGCTGCATTGTTACATATATTGTATAGTCCAAGATGGATGGTGTAAAAAGGTACGAGAGAGTTTCGTGCCTTTTTTGCGTAATAGGAAATGGCGATGGAATTGTCCAATTGCACAAAAAAAGCAATCCAAGGATGCGGAGGAATTTGTATTGGAAAGGTATCAGCTTAGCAGATACAAATACCGCGCTAGTATAGTAAGGAGGAAACAGGATGCCCGAAAATAAAGTGATGCAACGATTTTTAAGATATGTACAAATAGATACCCAGTCTAGTGAGACAAGTCAAACCTTCCCTAGCACAGCAAAGCAAAAAGTATTTGGGAAAATGCTGGCAGAAGAATTGAAAGAAATGCAAGTGGAGGATGTGTATTTCGATTCGGAATATGGATATGTGTATGGAACCATACCAGCATCCAAAGATCAGTCACAGAAGCCTGCAATTGCTTTGTTGGCGCATATGGACACTTCGCCGGAAACCAGTGGAGAAGGCGTAAAACCTCACGTGATTTATGATTATGACGGACAAGATATCGTTTTGCAGGAGGGGACACAAATGGTTTTATCCCCACAACAATTTCCAGAATTAGCAGACTACAAAGGAAAAACCTTGGTGGTAACAGACGGTACTACCTTGTTAGGTGCCGATGATAAGGCGGGAATCGCAGAAATCATGACCTTGGCAGAAGTATTGATGGAGAATTCGGATTTATCCCATAGGGAGCTTCGAATTGTGTTTACACCGGATGAAGAAATTGGAGCAGGTGTAGACCACATAGATTTGCAACGGGTAAATGCAGAGGCAGCCTATACGGTAGATGGGGGAAAATTGGGAGAACTGGAATATGAGAACTTTAATGCAGCTTCTGCAAAGGTAACCATACAGGGTATCACAGTACATCCGGGAGAGGCAAAAAATAAAATGATACAGGCGAATCTGATTGCAATGGAGTTTGAACAAGCCTTGCCAGCCTTGGAAAAACCACAATATACGGAAAAGTATGAGGGATTTTATTATTTGACAAAGATGGAAGGAAATACTGCACATGCGACTTTGCACTACTTATTACGAGATCATAGTAGGGAAAAGTTTGAAGAACGAAAAAATACCATGTATGCCATTGCCAGGCAATGTAATGAAAAATACGGGTCCAATACCGTTTCGGTAGAAATAGAAGACAGTTATTACAATATGAAAGAGATAATTATGCCGGCACATGCCGATTTGATTACCATTGCGCAAAAAGCCATGGAGGCAGAGGGGGTAACACCAATTATTCAGCCAATTAGAGGCGGAACAGACGGGGCAAGGCTATCCTTCATGGGATTGCCATGTCCGAATATTTGTACAGGTGGACATAATTATCATGGGGAATATGAGTATTGCTGTGTAGAATCTATGGCGAAAATAGTAAAAATATTACAAAACATTGTGACCTTGCTCTAAACAAAGTGGAGGCAGAGACAATTTCCGTTTGCAATCTATATGCTGAGAGTAAGGGTAGGAATTGGAATTGCAAGATTGGAGAATTTGTTATCTATATCATTTTTTTTGCTGGTGTTTTGTACAGGTTGCATAGAATACTAGGGGAAATATTTGTAGTATTACAAATCTACTCCAAAAAATGTAAAAAGATATGGAAAAAATTTGGAATTTCTGTTATACTATAAGTTATAATATAGGGTACAAAATAGGGTGTTTGTACGAGTAAAGAGAATAGAAAATGTGTGGCAAACAAAAGGGGGGGATTGCCGTGGATTTACCAGAGATAAAACAATGGGTTATGAACAGAGGTCTACTTTATGAAATAGGGATTCATCATGGAGATGAGATTATTTTATATCGTATAGACATAGATGTGATGTATGCATTTTTTCTTTTGCCGGACGGGGAATGGAAATCGTCTTTTGTAATGACGGATTGCAAGGATAGATGGTTGGAGGTCATACATCCATTAGATGGAGGAGTGGTTCACGAATTTTTAACGCCTTTACAGGAGGGACAAAAGAGTGCCAAGATGAATTGTCGTTTTAAGAACAACGAAAGATATGAATGGTACCATGTGAATCTTCAAAGAATCGATGAAGAAATCCAAGAAAATCAAACTTGGGCCATCGGCTATCGTAAACAATTGGCGTTAAGTAGCAGAATAGAT
This sequence comes from Lachnospiraceae bacterium, assembly GCA_017393285.1. Lineage (GTDB taxonomy): Bacteria > Bacillota > Clostridia > Lachnospirales > Lachnospiraceae > CAG-411. The sequence goes on along the minus strand of JAFORL010000176.1, from coordinate 2,136 downwards.
GCTTTTGCTTATGCGGACCAATTAGATGGAAATTTTTGCATTTACACAGAAGAAGCATGGCGAGCTGCCTTACGAAGACAACTGACCCGGTATCGTAAAGAACATGGTGTATTATGTATTATGGATTTTAATCAATTCCACAAAATCAATGAAAGAGTGGGATATCATGGGGCAGATCAACTGGTATTAGAGTTGATAGATCTGCTACGGGAACAACTGACACAGGCTGCATTGATTGGCAGGTTGGGACCTGATGTATTGGGCATTTATATGAGCGATATTATCGGCGAAGAAGATTGGGTATCCAAAATGCAGAGAGTCATTAACAAAATGGAACAAAAATACCAAAAAAGAGGTCACGCAGTTTCGCTTTGTGCAGGGGTTGCAGAGTATCCAACGCATGCGCAAAGAGAAGATGTGTTGGTAGAAAAAGCCAGAGAGGCCTGGGTCAACAATAAACTTGCGCAAAGCTCTAGAGTTTTGGTTTACCAAAGTGGTATGTTACAATATATTTGGGAAAAATACTTGGGAAAATCATGGGAAAACAGCAATGCATACGATGCTTTAACAGGATTGTATCAGGTGCAGGAGTTTAAAAGACACATGGTAGATGTTTTGCAAAAACGTAAAAATAAGCAATATGTTATCGTATATTCCGATATCAGTAATTTTAAATATGTTAATGCTACCTTTGGTTATGAGCGAGGAGATGAAATCCTAAAAAATTGGGCAAAAATATTGCAAGAGGAAGAACCGAATGTTTTATTTGCCTGTAGGGATGGCGAAGACCATTTTATCAGTTTGCGGGAAATGGGGGAAGATTTATCCGAAGATGCATTGAGTCGAGAGTTAAATCTATCCAAACAAATGATAGAATATCGTATGAAAAAACGGTTTAAGGGAAGTAATTTTACGTTAAACACAGGTGCCTATCATGTGCGAACAGATGAAACCGATTGTAATGCTGCCATTGCCTGTGCCAACATGGCAAGAAAAACAGCTAGAAATAGCTCTACAAAATGTGCCTTTTATACAGATACCATGCGCGAAGCAGCAAACGAGGAAACGGCAATGGTTTCTTCCTTGGACGAAGCGATTCACAAAAAAGAATTTTGCATTTATTTACAGCCTAAGGTGGCCTGTAAATCAGAAAAAGTGGTAGGTGCAGAGGCTTTGGTTCGATGGATGCGAAATGGACAGCAGCTGGTATTTCCGGATAAATTTATTCGTATATTTGAAAGGTATGGATGCATAGAAAAGCTGGATTATTGTGTTTATGAGCAAGCCTTTAGTCTGGTGAGAAGATGGTTGGACGAAGGAAAACCGGTTATTCCTATATCTTTAAACGTTTCTCGTATCCATTTCAAAAATACGGATTTAATTGACCGCTTGGAGTATTTATTAAGATGCTATAAGGTGCCTGTGGATGCCATAGAATTTGAAATTACAGAAAGTATGTATACGGAGAATCTGCCAGCACTGAATCAGATTATGGCATACTTTAAAGAAAGAGGATTTCGAGTTTCTATGGACGATTTTGGGGCAGATGGCAGTTGTCTCAATGCCTTGAGCACGATTCCAGTTGATGTTGTCAAGATGGACAAAGTCTTTATGAAACGTGGTTCCTTGGAAAAAGCAGACAAAATACTAATAAAAAATGTCATTCGTATGGTAAATGAACTGCATAAAGTAGTTTTATGTGAAGGCGTGGAAACAGACGCCCAAAAGGAATTTATCTCATCTGTAGGTTGTGATGTTTGGCAAGGTTATTTGTGCTCAAAGCCATTGCCAGTGGATGAGTTTGAAAATTTAATTAAAAACAGACCAGTGCAAGCAGTTGTTTGCTAAACTTTTCATGGAGAATTTCAGTAGGAAAATAGTTTTCAGTCGGAGATTACACTCCGACTGGGAGCTAGTTTTTGACAAAGTATAACATAGCTGCTGTTTGGCTGGACAAGTCCTAACTTTTTATAACTGACAGACCCATTGTTGACTTGACGTAGTCAACCTTTTTTGTAACACATCTGCATAAAGTTTACAGATTTTACTTTATGGCTCAGCCACCATAATCGGTGGCTGACCATTATTATTATATCAAACTATGCAAAGGTGTTACAAAATAATTATATCAGGTCA
>JAFORL010000175.1 GCA_017393285.1 Lachnospiraceae bacterium | reverse complement strand
TTCTTATTAATCAATAGGCGCGAAGCGCCGCATTTTTTGACGCATTTGTCAAGTGTTTTTCGCAAAAAAAGTGGGGGATTTTATAAAAAAAGGAATCTGAAAGCCTTATGGATACTGGCTTAGAGATTCCGAGAGATTATTTTTCTTGTATGGAGGATAGACGATGAATGAGAAAAAAGAACGGATGATCAGAGTTAGCGTTGGCATATTTGGAATTGTGTTTTTTTGCGTGTTTTTTGTTCCTTGTATGCGGCTAGGAATTTGTAATATTGGAAATATTACAGGTATGGTGCTAGGCTTGGTTTTTGTAGCCTTGGCTATATTTTTTTCGACAACCCTTTCGTTTGTGATCTGGTTATGGGATACCCTTGCCGGAAAAATATGTTGTGGACTTTTTGCTTTTTTTGTGGCGGGAATTTTAGTGTTGGCAGCTGCTACGACTTTCTGTATGCTGCAGGCTTGCAAACAAGAGCAGCATGAAAGTAGCGTTTTGTTGGTTTTGGGGTGCAAGGTGAACGAGAAGCAACCCAGCAAAATGTTAGAAGAACGTTTGGAGGTTACTTATCATTATTTACAAACCCATCCGGAAAGTGTGGCTATTTTATCTGGTGGCAGAGGAAAGGATGAGGGAATGAGCGAAGCAAAATGTATGCATCGCTATCTGGTTGAACATGGTATTGCACAAACTCGTTTGTATCGAGAAGAAAATGCTGCTTCCACCCAGGAAAATTTTTTGTTTAGTCGAGATATGGCTGTGGAACTTATGAAGAATAAGAAAGAAACAAAGTTGGCAGTGGTCACCAATGAATTTCATCAATATCGTGCTGGAAAAATTGCAAAAAAACTACAGTTAGAGACGGTTCCAATTTCAGCAGAGACCAGGAAAGATTTATTGCCTACTTTTTATATTCGTGAAATGTACGGTATTTTATATCAATGGTTGAAAGGATAATGTGCGTTTTTTTTAACAGAAAAGATAAATGGGGAATGAATGCTTATGCCATCAGATACCCGATTAGAGCAAAAACAAGCAGAGGTAAGGAAGGTTGGAAAGAGGAGTGAAAAATAGTATGAAAGAGAAGCAAAAATGGTATTGCAATGTATATTTATGGTTTTGTATATTTTGTTTATTTGACATAACCAGTAGCGTATCTGCCAAAGAAAACCTGCAGTCTACCTGTGGGACAATTCTTGAAAATGGTACCATTCAGGTGGAAAGCACCAGCATTTCCGGGAGTGCCGTAGAGGAGACTGGTGTTCCACCGTTACATTTTCAACAGGATACCTTGCTGCTGTGGCAGGGGAAGAAAGCACAGAATCCCTTGTACGTTTGTGGAAACATTGAGCAGGTGGAGTGGAGTGTGGAAGATGAAGAATATGTGAAAATCAATCAAAAAGGGATGGTACAACTAAAAAAAGCAGGTATTGGAAAGCAAACAATTGTATATGCAAGGGTCGTTTACTTGCAGGATCAGATGCCTTGTGAAAGGGTAGTTACCTATGGGGCAGTGGGAGCAAGACCGGTAAAGAAAATTTCCTTGGAGACAAAAGCAGATTTTATATTTGTGGGAAAAAAACGAAAAATAAAAATGGAATGTAAACCCAAGAATGCTACCAACAGAAAGGTGTGTTGGTTTAGTAGTAATACCAAGTATGCAAGCGTATCTGCCAAAGGAATGGTAAAAGCCAAAGCGGCAGGGGTAGGTAAAACAGTGGTGATTACAGCAAAAGCAGAAGATGGCTCAGGTGTGGAAAATACAGTTTCTTTCCGAATTATTGATCCCAAAAAACCTATGATTGCCTTGACTTATGATGATGGACCATCTTTGTCTGCTACAGGCAGAATTGTGGATGTATTAGAAAAATATGATGGCAGGGCTACTTTTTTCATGTTAGGAAACAAAGTAGCTGGGACAGGAATCAAAAAATTGTTACGGCGCTCCTTACAAAATGGAAATGAATTTGCTTGTCATACCTATGACCACAAAAATTTAGCATCTCTTTCAGGAGAAGGGGTACAGTGGGAGGTGGTAGCAGCAAATTGCCAAATAAAAAAAATAACCGGGGTTGACCCGGTTTTGATGCGCCCACCTTATGGCAATCATTCTAGTACTACTAGGACAAACGTTGGCTTACCTATCATCTTATGGTCTATTGATACCAGAGACTGGCAGACTAGAAATACAGCCAATACATTGGATTGTGTATTGCGACAGGCGAAAGATGGAGATATCATTTTGATGCATGATATTTATGAAACAACGGCAGCAGCCACAGAACAGTTGGTTCCAACCTTGGTAAAAAAAGGCTATCAATTGGTGACGGTAAGTGAGTTGATTTGCTACAAAAAGCACAAAGTGAAAGCTGGGAATGTGTACCAGGCTTTTCGTTAAAAACTGTGCATACGAAGCAGGCAAATATGCAAAAACCATGTATGAAAAAAGTGCCAAATGAAACATTTGGTATGGTAGAAACAGATGATACAAAAATTAAGAAAGAAGTGGAAGAAATGAATTACGCTGATATCAAAAAAGTAGATGTTGCAAACGGACCTGGTGTACGCGTATCTTTGTTTGTAAGTGGTTGTACCCACCACTGTAAAAATTGTTTTAATCCAGAGACTTGGGATTTTCATTATGGAAAAGCGTTTACCAGTTTTACCATTCAGGAAATAGTAGAGTATCTAAAACCAGATTATATCAAGGGCTTGACCTTGCTAGGAGGAGATCCGGTAGAACCGCAAAATCAGGAAGCCTTGTTACCACTTTTGGAAGCGGTAAAGAAAGCATATCCACAAAAAAGTATTTGGTGTTATACCGGTTATGATTTTGACAAAGATATTTTAGGAGAAATGTGGGAAAATGGTTCTGTGACAAAGACATTTTTTTCTTACATAGATGTGTTGGTAGATGGTGAATTTAAGGAAGAATTGAAAGATTTAGGATTAAAATTTAAAGGATCCGCAAACCAAAGAACGATATTGGTACAAGAATCTTTAGAAAAAGGAGAAATTGTACTTTATCCCTTATAGGCAAAAGAAAGGAAATGAATATGAAACAAAATGTAAATGTAAAGAAACTTGTTGATACAGCTATCGTTCCAACTTATGGAACGGAATATGCGGCAGGCTCAGATTTGTATGCCTGCATGGAAGCACCAGTTACCATTGCACCAGGGGAAACGTATATGGTACATACCGGTATTGCCATGGAAATTCCAGAGGGATATGCAGGCTTGATTTATGCCAGAAGTGGATTGGCTTCCAAAAAGGGACTGGCACCTGCCAACAAAGTTGGAGTGGTAGATTCGGACTATCGTGGTGAAATTATGGTGCCTTTACACAATCATAGCACTGTAGCAGCTACCATAGATCCCAAGGAAAGAATTGCACAGATGGTGATTACGCCTTTTTTGACAGCGAATTTTGTGGAGGTATCCAGTTTGGAGGATACGGAACGAGGAGAAAAAGGGTTTGGTTCTACAGGAAGCAAGTAAGAATAAGTTGCAGCTACCGGACAGGTATGGAATTGTTGTAACAGGAATTCGCAATTACCGGCTGGGTATGGAATTGTTGTAACGGGAATTCGCAATTACCGGCTGGGTATGGAATTGTTGTAACAGGAATTCGCAATTACCGGCTGGGTATGGAATTGTTATAATAAGAATTCGCAGAAAGTGACTTGCGAAAAATGTAGGAATGTTTTATCATAGTATTGAGAGGTTCTAAGGAGTATATGTGGTAATTTATAAAATATTAGAATATGCGAAAGGAAAATGCATGGTCAGTAAAGCCGGTTTCCTTAGGAAAGGCGGAAGACAGGCATATGGTTTTACTTTTGCGATGTTTTTAGATTGCCGGAGAGAATAATTTATGGAGGGATGTATTATGTCAGATACAAATTTTTCATTATTGTCACAGGAGGAAATTGATACCCTTATTTCTTTTTTAGTAGATAAGAGTAGCTCTGTTGTAGAAAGTGAAGTGTTGAATCAAGACAGCATTGACAAGTTGATTGTCTTGATGAAGAATATAAACCGCGGTATTCCGGGAAATAAGGTTGCAATGCAGTCTGTGCGTGCGGTTTCTTCGGTGGTTGAGAATCCACGTGCGTGGACTTTGAAATTTGAAGAAGACCCACAGACAAAATACATTTGTATTTATGCAACAGATGGCAGTAAAAAAGAGTATATCACACCAAGAGGATATGCGTGTACATGTTTTGTAGATGATGGAGGAGAATGGGGATACTGCGTTAGCCCTATTCAGTTCGTAGAAATTGCACAGAATTATAACTTGAAGTTTGAGAAGGAAACTTATGAACAAATTTGTAAGCATTATGCGGATAAGAATTATGGAGATGTTTCGTATGATGTGGATGACTATTTCTTAGCTTCCAGTAAGAATTTATTGCAGTGTTTAAAATAACACGCATACGGAACTTTGATAACAGTTCAGATGGGGCTGTGCCTTTTGGGACAGCCCATTTTTGAAAAGTAAGCAGATATGCTTGTGTTTCAGGTGACAGGATAGGATAAAAGTCAGTTATTAAGAACTGGGAAATCTAACCTTTTGCTATCGGTACATGTTTCGACTCTTGTATTGTTATACAAAGTGTCTGTTGGTGTAGAAAATGCAAAATAGACCAAACGAAAGGATCAAAATAGTATATGTACAAAATTATCAATCGAGATGGAAGAGCCAAAAGTGCTGAATTTCAAACGGTGCATGGTACGATTCAGACCCCTGTTTTTATGAATGTAGGAACGGCTGCCGCCATAAAAGGTGCAGTGGCTACCACAGATTTACAGGAACTTCACACACAAGTCGAATTGTCTAATACCTACCATTTGCATGTGCGTCCTGGGGATCAGGTGGTAAAGCAGATGGGTGGATTACATCAATTTATGAATTGGGATAAGCCTATTTTGACAGATTCTGGTGGATTTCAAGTGTTTTCCCTTGCAGGATTAAGAAAAATCAAAGAAGAGGGTGTGTATTTTCATTCTCATGTGGATGGTAGAAAGATTTTTATGGGACCGGAGGAAAGTATGCAGATACAATCCAACTTGGCTTCTACCATTGCTATGGCATTTGATGAATGTCCCCCTCATCCAGCGACGCGAGAGTACATGCAAAAATCTGTAGATCGTACTACCAGATGGCTGCACCGTTGCAAGAAAGAAATGGCTCGTCTGAATAGTTTGGAGGATACCATTAATCCGCATCAAATGTTGTTTGGTATCAATCAAGGTGGTACATTTGCTGATATCCGTATTGCCCACGCAAAAGAAATTTCTAAGCTGGATTTAGACGGCTATGCCATCGGTGGTTTGGCTGTAGGAGAGAGTCATGAGGAAATGTATCGAATTTTAGATGAAGTGGTTCCACATTTGCCATTGGATAAACCTACCTATTTGATGGGGGTTGGTACCCCTGCCAATATTTTGGAGGCAGTAGATCGTGGCGTGGATTTCTTCGATTGTGTATATCCAAGTCGAAATGGACGACATGGACACGCGTATACAAATTCTGGGAAAATCAATTTGCTCAATGCAAAATTTGAGACAGATCCAAGACCAATAGAAGAAGGTTGCCAATGTCCGACTTGTAGACATTATAGCAGAGCCTATATCCGACATTTGTTAAAGGCAAAGGAGATGTTGGGATTGCGATTGGTGGTTATGCATAATTTGTATTTTTATAATACCATGATGGAGGAAATTAGAGAAGCAATTCGAGCGAATAATTTCCAAGCCTATAAAGCGGAGAAATTAGCAAAAATCACAGGTGAAAAGTAAAGAATAGGGTATCACTGGTCAGTTGTTGAACAGTAACCAGATTTATATATAGCAAGAAAGGTTAGGTAAAAAGATGATGAATTTTCCAGTATTAGCAGCCAAAGGTGCAGGCTCAGATTTGATTATGATTATCGCTATGGTGGTTGTCATGGGCGTGTTTTACATCTTTATTTTTGGCAAACAAAACAAAGAACAGAAATCACATGATGCTATGCTTACATCCTTAGAAGTAGGGGACAGTGTAGTGACGAATAGTGGTTTTTATGGTACCATCATTGGTATTAATGACGAAATGGGATTTGTGACGGTAGAATTCGGTGGAAATAAGAATTGCCGTATTAACATGAAAAAAGAATATATACAGGAAGTAGAGAAAAATAAATAGGAAACGCATATGTCAGCTTGTCTGACGTCAGAATCAAAGGGGCTATTGCAGGTCGGATGAAAATCTGTGCAATAGCTCTTTTTTTGTTAATCTGGCATTTTATGAATGACTGGGCTGGAGGGTTACTGTTTCCAGTTTTATATGCACTGCCACCGCTTCGTAGGATTACTTGCTTATACCGGTAGAAGTGCTTTGAGTTGTTCTAGCAGGCTATATGGGATTTTTAGATTGCCTTTTCCACGGCCCAAGGCAATATGTGGTTTATTGCTACCATGAAAATCTGAGCCACCACTCATACATAAATCAAATTGGTTGGCATATCGGCGTAAGATTCCTTCGTCGAACCCGATATTAGCAGAATAGATTACTTCTAAGCCTAGTAAACCATAGGATTTTAATTGGCTGATTAAGTTTAATAATTCGTCCTCCGGTAAATGATAGAGGAGAGGGTGGGCTAGAATAGGGATGCCGCCTGCTTGGCGAATCAAAGCAATGGCATCCTTGGGTGAAATATATTCTCTTGGGACATAATAGGGTCCATCTGCGTGTAAATACTGTTGGAAGGCCGCATCCATAGATTTGATTTGTTTGGTTTCCACCAAATATTTTGCAAAGTGGGCACGTGTTAAAACGGTTCCGGGAGCAAATGTCTTGCATAAGCCTTCGTAAGAAATCGACAAGCTGGCTTTCTTTGCTAGGTTTTCAGCCATTTTTTTGTTTCTGTTTTCTCTGTTTTCAATGGCTTTCTCTAAGGCTTGGTTTAGGGCAGAATCCTGAGGATTGATCAGTAAGCCTAAGATATGGATATCTTTCTTTTTGTAAGCAGCAGAAATTTCCACACCTGGAATCACTTCTATGGGGGTTCCCTGTTCTGTGGCTTTTTTGGCTGCTGCTAAGGCTTGGGGGATACCTTTTACCGTATCGTGATCCGTCAGTGCAAAGGCGGATAAATGGGAAGAAATGGCTTCTTCTACCAATTGTTCTGGTGTGAAGGTACCATCAGATACATTAGAATGTACATGTAAATCGATGTATTTCATAGCAATAACCTCTCTTTTTTCTTTTTTTGTGCAACAATAACAGGCATTGCGAGGAATGTACTGAGTTATTGTTGACTGGTTGGTCAAAGTGTAGTGACCATAACCATATGCGTATATTATAGCAGAATGACAGGGGGAATTTCTACGTCTAAAAGAAACAAATGCTGCATATATTTTGGTATAGCTTCGAAAGGCAGTGAGAAAAAACTGCCGAGTAGAGCTGGTAAGTGATTGGATTTTGGCATGAAAAGCTTTGTAATTCCATTTTTGAAAAATGGAGAAAAAGCCTTTGTTTAAAGTGGAAATAAGGCGTTAGAACAGGGAGGAGAGAAGCAATATGATACAGGTGGGAAAACGAATTGGAATTTGGTATTTGCAAAATATGCTCTTGGCATATGGGATTACAGTGGGATTGCTGGCTGTGACGGCATATGGCTTGGATCGGGCCATATTTCCTACATCTGTTATGCGGGGCAGTGTCTTGGCAACCTATGTGTTTTCCAACTTATGCGCAGGATTTCGTATGGGAAAAGGTGTGAAAAAGAAACAATATTTATGGGGATTTGTACAAGGGTTAGGATATGTAGGTATTTTATTTTTATGCTCCTGGATTGGAAATTCCTTTCAAATGGGACAGTTGCAAACCATGTTTACCATTGCTATGTTATGTGCCTGTAGCGGAATGTTTGGCGGTATGCTTAGTTAGAAAAAAGGGGTTTTATTTCAAGATAAAGTGTGGTATACTTAGGTGTAATAGGCTTGTGCCGAGAAAATATGAAGGAGGATATCATTATGAAACATATTAAATCATTAACTACAAAGAATTTACAAGAAACTGTAAAAAAAGGTGGATGTGGAGAATGTCAGACTTCTTGCCAATCAGCATGTAAGACATCTTGCACAGTTGGAAACCAAAGCTGCGAACACAAATAAGGTGCGGATGGCACATAAGCTGTTAGCGGGGAGGAATCCCCGCTATTAGTGTGTTTGAGACTTGACAAAGTAGAGGTTGCAGCAAGCCTTCTAACAGGTCTGCAAGAAAAGTATAGCAGAGAAGTCTTAGGCGGTATTGACACAGGATTTGTGTAAAAGCGATATCGAGGCTTTTCCCAGACAGACAATTTGAAATAACAGATTTCTACTGAAAGGAGAAACATAGATGATACACCAGTATAAAAGCAATGGATACAACATTGTATTGGATGTAAACAGTGGAAGTGTACATGTGGTGGACGATTTGGTATACGACATTTTGGCACTTTATGAGAAAGAGAGCAAAGAAAGTATTACAAAACGCATGATGGACAAGTATCAGCAGGAACCTTATGTAAGTAAGTTGGAGGAAGCAATTTCAGAGGAATATATTGCAGAAGCATTTGCAGAGATTGAAACTTTGAAAG
>JAFORL010000174.1 GCA_017393285.1 Lachnospiraceae bacterium | reverse complement strand
TTCAAAGCCATAGCCAACTCACTATTATCTACCTCACGCAACACACGTTGTATAGATTTGTCGTCCAAAGACAAGATATCCTCGAATACGAACATCTTTCTTCTGATTTCGTCTGCCAATTCCGGTTCTTCGATTTCCAATGTTTCGATGATATGCTTTTCTGTACCACGATCCACCGTATTTAAAATTTCTACGATTGCATCTACACCACCCACAATTGTGTAATCCTGATTTACCAAAGATGCCAGCTTTCTTTCTAATACTTTTTCCACTTCTTTGATGACATCCGGTGAAGTACGGTCCATCTGTGCAATACGCTTTGCAACATCCGCCTGTTTCTCCGGTGCCAAAGAAGCTATAATAACGGATGCCTGTGCCGAAGACAAATAGGATAAAATCAAAGCAATTGTCTGTGGATGCTCGTCCTGGATAAAGTTTAATAATTGTGTTGGGTCTGTCTTCTTCACAAACTCGAACGGACGCACCTGCAAAGAAGCCGTTAATTTACCAATTACATCTTTTGCCTTATCAGAACCCAATGCTTGTTCCAACAATTCTTTCGCATAAGAAATACCACCTTCTGCAATATATTGTTGTGCTAGACATACTTCGTAAAATTCATCCAATACTTGTTCTTTTGTGGCAGCAGACACACTTCTTGTATTCGCAATCTCCAATGTCAACTGTTCTATTTCGTCTTCCTTTAAATGTTTGAATACATTCACTGATTTTTCTGGTCCTAAACTAATCATAAGCACTGCTGCTTTTTCTATTCCAGTTAAATCATCCTTCATTCCAAAACTCCTCCTTTATGAAAGACACCCAAGCAAAGCATTAAAAAACCATGCTCCACTTGGGTGCGTAGTTAGAAATATCATTACCTCTCATCTGTGGTTGACAGACTCCATCAACCCCAATCGTCATTAATCCAATTTCGTAATAATTGTGCCACAGCTTCTGGATTTTCATCCACAAACTTCTCTATCATTCTACGAGTTTCAGATTTCTCACCAAACTCGATATCTTCCAATGATTGATTTTCTTTTGTAGTCGCCAATAATTGTTCTACTGACAATTCCGGTTCTAACTCCGTAACTTCTATTGGTGCTGTACCCTTGAAGATTACAAATACCAGCAATGCAACAATTAACACTGCCATAATAATCATCATAATATTGGAATAAGCAACCGGCTGTTCTTCTGCTTCATTGAATATTGGCTGTTCATAGGCACGAATGGAAATATCATCTGTTGATAAGCCTGTGGCCTTTGCAACCAATTCTATTGTTTCGTCATCTACGGTAAGAACTGTCGGAGTATTATTCTCACTTTGAAATGTTTCAAAATCTGTACCATCCAATTCGCCATTTTTCTTCATCTTTTCTTCATCATATACATGATATTGTTTTAATACAATGGCAATGGAAGAATCATCTTTCTTCAAGGCTCCTACTGCCTGTACTCTGGTAGTTTCTTTCTTGTTGACATCATATTTATATTTGTTCAAAGTAACCTGTGAATTGCTGGAATTTCCACTCTGTATCATGTAATCAGTATCATTGTCATTGGAATCTGTTCCTGGAATTCCTCCACTACCACTAGTACCATTGCTGGCATATTCATAACTTTCTGAATATGGTCCCTGGTCTTTCCCTTCCGGTGTCGAATATTCCGTAAATAATGAGGATACCTGATCCATATCAAATTGTAAATTACCGGCACCAACTTCTACCTCGTTGTAGTTGGATTTTAATAAAATCTTTTTCAAATCATTTACGATGGTGCTACGCAAGGTTTCTTGATATTCTTGTGTAGAAGTAGCAACACCACCTAAGGTATCTGCACTTGAACCATCAAACAAGAGATTACTGTTGGAATCCACAATGGTAATCTTCGATGTATCTGGATTTCCTACAGCCGTTTTCAAATAATTAGCCATACTTTGTGCCAATTTATTTGCCTCTGAATCTGTCAAATTTTCATCTAATTGCAACATAACCGCAACTGAAGTTTCTTCTTTTTCTGCAAAAATTGTACCGTCATCTTCCGGTGCATTGATGGATACCCAGGCTTCTTCTACACCATCCATCTTTTTCAAGAACATACGAATATCATTTTGAAAAGCTAACGTATATTTCTTGTTTTTCTCACCTTCTGTGGTATCCAGACTGTTGTTCAATGCCTTTTCCCAGTCCATGACTGTACCACTTTCCTTGTCGTCAATCTTTGTATTTCCCATTAACACCATAGCTTCTGTAGCTTTTCTATCGTCTACGGTAATTTCATACCCCGAACCTTTTTTTGCGGTCTTATATGGTATTTTTTCTCCATCTAACGCACTTTGTAATTCTTTCACACTGGCTTCATCTGATAATGTTACCAAATGTGTATATTGGGTTCTGGTCAACACAAAAACCAAAATACTCATAGCAATCAATACCACTGCTACAACTGAGATAATCATTGCTTTATGCTTTGCGCTATATTTGTTCCAAAATTCTAAGAATTTGCTTGGTAGCTCCTTAAATTTCTCCAACATATCTTTGTCTCCTACTGCTGTGTTTTTCTTTAACTCTATCCTTTACCGAGTGAAACGTTCTCTTTCATTCCAATTCACCTGCTATGGTTTCCAATATTACATTTCCTTTCATGGTTGTAAATGCAACTATTGTCTGCCACTTGCTTTTTTCATCGCTTGTCCGGTAGTTTTGCTTTCCAACTTACATATCCACTGTAAACTATCCGCTGACAAGGCATTTATTAAAATTGCATATTCATAATCTCTTTGTATGCGTCAATCACTGCATCTCGTACAGCAACGGTGTATTGTAGCGAAAGATTTGCTTTCTGTTGGGCAATCATCAAAGTATGCGTATCTTCTGAAAGACCCATGGCATAATTCAATTCTTCCTGCTCTGCAACATTCGTATAATCATTGGTCTCATTGACCAAATCCATGGCTGACTGAAAAATATCATCAAAGGATGTATCATCCTGTTCCTCCACTGTGGATATCGATTGATTATAACTGTCTGTAATTCCTCTTAAACTGTGTAAAGAACTAGAATCATACAAACCTGCAACATTACTTGTCCCTAATAAACTGCTCATATTAAAACTCATCCTATTACTCCTTCTTCCTGTTACATTACCTTCCGTAATGTTCCCCAAATATAGTATCCTCCTCGTAGCCATGAAAAGCTACGTTTTTCCTTTCAGCCAAACCTTACTTTGTCACTACTTTCCAATCTGCAAAGCATTGAGTGTCATAGATTTCGTAGCACCAAAAGCAGTTACGTTTGCTTCATATGCTCTGCTGGCATCAATCAAGTTTGTCATCTCCGTCACCGTATTGACATTTGGATATGTCACATATCCATCTTCATCTGCATCCGGATGTGACGGATCATAGACCATAGTCATAGGTGTCTCTGTATCTTCTACAATTTGTGATACCTTTACACCATTTCCAATAGATCCTGATGCCACACTTAAGTAATCACTAAAACTATTGGAAGGTTTCTCTTCAAACACAACTGTACGTCTTCTGTAAACATCCCCATTTTCATCTCTCGTTGTATTTACGTTCGCAATATTTTGCGAAATAATATCTGTCCGTAGTCTTTGCGCTGTCATTCCAGTAGCGCTAATATCCATTGCCCCAAAAGCTGACATAAACCTTACCTCCTGTTATTCCACTACTTTCCTAATACACTCTTAATGCGACTGAATTCTTGTGATATAGAATCCGTCATAACATTGTACTTAATCTGGTTCTTTGCTAATTCTGCATTCTCCGTATCAATATCCACATTGTTTCCATCCATACGATAACTTAAATTTGACTGATCCATATAGATGGTCGGTTCCAATGTAGACAAATCCATATCATCCACATAATTGTCCATGCTGTCACACCCCGCTAGCTGTTCCATCAAATAGGTTTCAAATTGCACATCACTTCTTTTATAATTTGGTGTATCTACATTGGCAATATTGTTGGTCAAAATTGTATTTCTCAACCAACCAGCATCTGCTGCCTGCTGTAATACATTCACATAATTATATGCACCTGAATTTATCATAAAATGTTCACCCCTTTTTCAATCGCCTCATACTACTTTTCTTTTTTTGTAGTTACTTTTGTTTCCACATTATATATTATAACAAAAATAGCAAAAAAACAAGAAATATTCAAAAAAAAACGAATTTTCTTGCTTTTTTGCTATTCATGAACCATTTTACATATCCAAATGTTCTAATTCTTCAAACACAACTTCATTCAAAACCCTTATATATGTGCCTTTCATTCCAGAAGATTTGGTTTCTATAATACCTGCACTTTCAAATTTTCTAAGGGCATTCACAATTACTGAACGAGTAATTCCTACACGATCTGCAATTTTACTTGCAATCAAAATACCTTCTCTTCCATCTAACTCTTCAAAAATATGTTCTATCGCTTCTCGCTCTGATGAGGATAAAATGCTGATGGCAGAGCGTACATTTTGAATATTTCGACTTTCCTGCTCTGTTTCTTCATTCACAGCTCGTAACATCTCCAGCCCAACAACTGTTGATCCATACTCACTTAAAATTATATCATCGATAGAATAGGCTTGTGTATTACGGTAAATAAACAAGGTTCCCAATCGTTCTCCAGCAATATCAATGGGTGTAACAATGGCTTGATACCGTTCACTTTCCACAGCTTCAAATCCTAATATTTCCATGTTCACATTTTCTTTTGTAGATAAAATGCTGAGTAAACGCTCGTTTAACATACTATCAATGTAGCCGCCGACCTTATCCTCCAGCAACTGTCGAATTTCTTCCACTTGTGATATTTTTTTTATTCCTAACACCTTGCCCTTTCTACTTAAAACAATGGTATTAGAATCCAATATATCACTTAATACTTTGCAAATATCATTGAATACTACCTTATGAGATCGATTATTATGTAACAATTTGTTTATTTTTCTCGTTTTATCTAATAATTGAACGCTCATTTCTGTTCTACTCCTTTTTTACAAGGTATAATATTTTCTTTGAAAGTGTTACCAGTGAATCTGTTTTGTGCAAGCTCCCTTGCTAAAAACAAATCCACTTGCTAACCTGACCTGTCACAATATTGGGCAGTACGCCCCTTCTATCTTCTGTTGCAACTTAATCCTTGTTTTCTTTTGTTTTGACAAAGCCGCAATTATTATCTAAACAAACCAACTTAGAACCCTTTTCTACCAAGACGCCACCACATTCCGGACATTTTTCTGTAGAAGGTTTTTGCCAGGTCATAAAATCACATTCTGGATTATCTTCACAACCATAATATCTTCTGCCTTTTTTGGTTTTGCGAATCACAACATCTTTTCCGCACTTTGGACAAGCCACACCAATCTTTTCCAAATAGGTTTTGGTATTTCTGCATTCCGGAAAACCAGGACAAGCTAAAAATTTACCATGTGGACCATATTTGATTACCATATTTCTTCCACACTGTTCACAAATTACATCTGTAACCTCGTCACAAATTTCAATCTTTTCCAATTCCTCTTGTGCAATATCAACCGCTTCCTTTAAATCCGGATAGAAATTACGCACCACTGTCTTCCAAGCAATGCTGCCATCTTCCACTCCATCCAATAAAGCTTCCAGATTTGCTGTAAAATTAAAATCTACAATACTAGAAAAAGATTCCTTCATAATGCCATTCACCACTTCGCCAATCTCAGTCATATATAGATTTTTATTCTCTTTTGCAATATATCTTCTGGCAATAATGGTACTGATGGTAGGTGCATACGTACTGGGACGTCCAATTCCCAATTCCTCCAAGGTCTTTACCAAAGAGGCCTCTGTAAAGTGAGCCGGTGGTTGTGTAAAATGCTGTAAAGGCTGCATTTCCTGCAAAGACAATTCTGATTCCATAGAAATAGACTTATGCATAACTGTCTTTTCGTCTTTGTCATCCTCTGCTGCATATACACTTCTAAAACCTTCAAATACAATTTTGGAAGAAGCGGAAGTAAAACGATACGCTCCCGCATCAATTTTGATAGAGGTAGTCTCATACTTTGCACTAGACATACGACTGGCTACAAATCGCTTCCAAATCAATTGATAAAGACGGAATTGATCTCTACTCAATTCTTCCTTTACAACTGTTGGTGTCAACTCTACATAAGTAGGTCGGATTGCTTCATGGGCATCTTGAATCTTTTTCTTTCCACCTTTTTCTGCGACCGTTCCAGCTAAATATTTGTCTCCATAATTCTCTGCAATAAATTCTCTTGCCATGGCATCTGCTTCTTCAGATACACGTGTAGAATCCGTACGCAAATAAGAAATCAAACCAACTGTGCCATGTCCCTTGATTGCAATACCTTCATACAACTGCTGTGCAATACGCATGGTCTTTTGCGTTGCAAAATTCAATGCTTTTGATGCTTCCTGCTGCAATGTACTGGTTGTAAATGGAAGAGGTGCTTTCTTGGTACGCTCACCTTTTTTTATATCAGAAATAACAAAGTTACTCTGCTCAACCGCCTTCAAAATCTCTTCTACCTGCTCCTGATTTTTAATTGCAATTTTGCCATTTTTATCACCATAAAACTTGGCAACCAATGGTTTTTTCTCTTTACTCACCTTAAGCACTGCATCCAAAGACCAATATTCTTCCGGAATAAATGCATTGATTTCTTCCTCTCGGTCACAAATCAAACGCAAGGCAACCGATTGCACACGACCGGCACTCAAACCTCTCTTTACTTTTACCCAAAGCAAAGGACTGATGCTATAACCTACCATACGGTCAATCATTCTACGTGCCTGCTGTGAATCTACCATGTGCATATCGATTTCTCTTGCCTGTTTTAATGAAGCTTTTACCGCTGTTTTGGTAATCTCATTAAAAGTAATTCTACTATGCTCTTTCTGATCTAACTTCAAAGCATTACACAAATGCCATGAAATTGCTTCCCCTTCACGATCCGGGTCAGTTGCCAAATATACTTTATCCGCTTTTTTTACTTCTCTACGAAGTTTAGCCAACAATTCTCCCTTTCCCCTAATTGTAATGTACTTTGGCTCAAAATCATTTTCAAAATCAATTCCCATTTGACTTTTCGGAAAATCTCGCACATGACCATTCGATGCAACTACTTCATAATTTTTTCCTAAAAACTTTTTAATAGTGGTCGCCTTTGCAGGTGATTCCACGATAACTAAATATTTCGGCATCCTAACACTCCCTACTACCTTTCTGACGTCTGACATCCCACGCCTTTTTATTACTTTAAAAGCAAACTTGGATACATGAGAAAGAAACATATACCCAAATGATCCGTTCCTTCTCATGTATAATCAAATTGTAATATCTAAACATAGTTTATAAAACATTGTTTAGCATACACTATTTTTTTTCAGTTATCAAGAAAAAATTTATTTTTTATTCTTTTTTGTTACAAACCCACTAGAAATAGAAAGCAAAAATTACTGCAAATTTCCGATACAACGCATGTAATAATTCGGCATAGGTTGTTGAATGACCCCCTTCATTTCCATTTGCATCAAAAGATTTGCCACCTCCCACATAGGTCCTTTTATTTGTTCTAATAATTGTGCTAAAGATATGGGTTCAAAGGATAAAATATCATAAATTTCCTTTTCTTGTGGCAAAAGCTGTAAACAATCAAAAAGGGTTAATTGCTTTCTGGCATCCACATTTTCTAAGTGAAAATTCTGGATAAGATCTTCCGGTGTCATAACCAACTCTGCCCCCTGCTTTACCAATTCCAAACAGCCTTTGCTCAAGGGATCTCCAATTCTACCGGGTACAGCAAAAATTTCCTTTCCCTGCTCTAAGGCCAAGTCTGCTGTAATCAAAGAACCACTTTTTTGTCTTGCTTCCACCACCAATACCCCATCACACATGCCACTAATAATGCGATTTCGCATAGGAAACTGGTAGGCCTTTCCCAGCACTCCTAAGCCATATTCTGATAGCACGCCCCCCTGCTGCATCAATTCCATATACAATTCAAAATGTTCTTGTGGATAACATACATCAATGCCACTACCCAATACGGCATAAGTAGCTGTTTTCCCCTGCAAAGCACCTCTATGTGCATATCCGTCAATACCATACGCCATTCCACTGATTACCTGTACACCGGCATCTGAAAGTTCTTTGCCAAACCAACGTGCCATTTCCTTCCCATAGGACGTACAGTTTCTTGCCCCCACAATAGCGATAGATAATTGCTTCTGATTGGGCATTTTTCCCCTCACAAATAACCCATAAGGTTTATTATGGATTTCCTTTAGTCCGGAGGGATAGGCAGGGTCATCTACCGTAATATAACGAATATCTTTTTCCTGCATTTTTGCATCATACCACTTGATTTTGTCTATATTTTTACTGGCCAATATTCTATTAATTTGTTTTTCTGTAATCTGGGGTACCTGTAGTAAAGCTGCATACGATGCTGAAAAGATTTCTTCTTCACTGACAAATTCCTTACGTAATCGTTCAATTAGAAAAGGCGTACAACCTGACATTGCACCCAACCAGCATTGCAATTGTCTACGATTTAACTCCATATATTTGCCCCCCAATACTTTTTATCCATGCCTCTATAACAAATCGCTTCGCTGATATGCTTTTTTTGAATTTGTTCTTCTCCCTCTAAATCGGCAATGGTTCTTGCAACCTTAAGCACACGATGATAAGACCGGGTGCTCATCTCATATTTTTGAAATACCTGACCTAATAATTGTTTACTGTCCTCATCTATTCCACAAAAACGTTCCACCTGGTTTGCTGAAAGTTCTCCATTATACCAAACAGATTCTTCCCTATATCTTTCTGCCTGTAGTTTTCTTGCCCTTTCTACTCTGGCTCGGATTTCTGCTGACGTTTCTCCTTTTTTACCTTCAGACATATCCAAAAATGAAAGTTCTGTAGCCTCTGCACACAAATCGATTCGATCCAATAAGGGTCTGCTGATTTTACCCAGATATTTTCTCACCTGTTGTTCGGAACAATGACATTTATTTCGATTGGGATAAAAACCACATTTACATGGATTCATAGCTGCCACCAACATAAACTTGGCCGGAAAGGTATAGGTTCCATGCATACGTGAAATCGTAATCTTATGTTCCTCCAAGGGTTGTCGTAGCATTTCCAAGGTATGCCCATGAAACTCTGGTAATTCATCTAAAAATAATACGCCACCATCCGCCAAGGAAATCTCCCCCGGCTTAGCATGCCTTCCACCTCCCACTAAGGCAGTAGCCGTAATAGAATGATGGGGACTTCGAAATGGTCTTTCCTGCATAAATCCCCCTTCTCCATCCAGCAAACCTGCAATACTGTATATTTTTGATATTTCCAAACTTTCCTCAAAAGTCAATGCCGGCATAATGGAGGGAATTCTTTTTGCAAGCATGGTTTTTCCTGCACCAGGGCTGCCGATCATCATTACATTATGCATACCGGCCACTGCTATTTCCAATGCCCGTTTCATCATAGATTGCCCAATCACATCAGAAAAATCATATTTTTCTTTTCCCGGTGCAAGTGTAAATTCCGGAGTTTCCGCTTTTGGCAATTGTCCATTTTCTACAAAATAAGCTACCAGTGTATTTAAATTTTTCACCCCAATAACCTCTATTCCCGAAACCAATGCTGCTTCTTTCATATTTTCTTCCGGCACCATGCAAGTCTTCAGTCCATGCTTTTTTCCAGCATACACCATGGCTAACACGCCGTTCACACGCTTGACAGCTCCATCCAGCCCCAATTCTCCTATAAACATGGTCTCCTGCAAACATGAGGCAGGAATCTGCCCAAATGCTACCAATAAAGCTACCGCCATAGCCAAATCAAAAGCAGTGCCTTCTTTTCTTATATCTGCCGGTGCCAAATTCACCGTAATATGCTTGGTGGGAAAACGATATCCTGAATTGCGTATAGAAATACGCACTCGATCCTTGGCCTCTTTTGTCTCTGAACTCAAAAGGCCCACTAAAGAAAACATGGGAAGTCCATCACTTACATCTACTTCCACTGAAATAAGATTTGCATCTACACCCTGTATAGCTGCACAATAACTTTCATAATACATATATGCTCCTTTCATCTTTGCGATGAAAGTATATTACCCGAACCTAGTATAACAAAAAAAAGCACCTATCACAAGTGCTTTTTTTTCGCTTTATTTCTTTGTAATCTTTCTATTTCCTTCTGAAAACTATCCATATCCACAAAATCGCGGTAAACAGATGCAAATCGAATGTATGCCACTGCATCCAACTGTTCCAACTGATCCAATACCAACTCACCTATTAAATTTGTAGAAATTTCCTTTTCTTCCTGTTGAAAAATCATAGCCTCAATCTCATCTAAAACCTTAGATTGCTTCTCGATAGAAATCGGTCTTTTGATACAAGAACGAAAAATTCCCTCTTTTAATTTTTCCCGATCATAAGGTTCTCTGGTTTGATCCTTTTTGATTACAACCACAGGATGCATCTCCACATTTTCATATGTGGTAAATCGTCTCTTACAATGTTCACAAACCCGTCTTCTTCTGATGGAACTATCGTCATCCGAAGGTCTTGAATCAATTACTTTTGTATTTTCTTTCCCACAAAACGGACATTTCATCTTTACTCTCCTCAATCTTTCTCATACAAACATATCTCTTGCTCTCATTTGTGATTATCATATCATATTACGTAGTATTTTTCAACATACTTTAAAAGTATTGTTAGTAGATAGCTTCTGCAAGCTTGCTTGCTAAAAATGGGTATGTTGCAAACATTTCTCCAAGTCAACATCTATTAGGATTACATCCGGTCCCACACTTCTTATGTTTTCAAAGGGAAATCTATAATCCTGTTCTCTTCCCAATATGCCCCACAAACGACACGGCCCTGGTACAATAATTGCCCGAATACACCCCGTCTCCATATCAAACTCTAAATCTGTTACAAATCCTAACCTTTTTCCATCACAAATATTAATGACTTCTTTTCTTTTCAATTCACACAAATCCATGCCTATCCTCCCCATAAAAACAATGATATCTGCCAATTCCAGCCCTGCTTTGCAAGTACCATCTAATACAAAAAAGTTTTGCTTGCAAAACTCTAGCGCGACCGCGGTATTGCGCAGCAATTAACTCCATCTCCGCGGTCTGCGCATCCTCGCGGAGCGTTTTTTATGTAATAG
>JAFORL010000173.1 GCA_017393285.1 Lachnospiraceae bacterium | reverse complement strand
GTTATTGTTATTATTGCTGTCAGAATTACCGCCTGCATTATTTGTAGTTGGTGCCAATGTTGGAACCACTGTCGCATTACCATATGACTCAATGCTGTAAGTCTTTTCACTAGTAATTGTCTTTCCTGTACTATCCTTTACTTGCACTGCAATCTTATGCTGTCCTGCACTACCTTTCCAAGTACATGAATCACTTGCAGAAGCTGCTTGTATCACTTGATCATCCACCAAAAATTCATAAGTGTAAGAACCTGAACCATTGTATGGAATTGCTTTTAAAGTCAAAGTTGTAGTATCAAGCTGTGGAGCGGAACGATCTGCACCAAAGTTAACAGTATACTTATCACCGCTTGTGCTACCTGCGTTGCTTCCAGCATCTGTTGTTGCAACCGGATTTACTGAAACACTTGGTTCCTGTGTTACACTTGGTGCTTGTGTAGAATCCACACTTGTAGTCTGTACTGGTGCAGTAGTTTGTACTGGAGTCACAATATCTCCTCCACCACCACTACCAATTGCATTTACACTTCCTACTGCTGCTAAAGGTACGGTAATCGTATCTAAATCTTCTTTTTCCATAGATGTACTTGGATCGTTTGTATAATCTCCTGTAGCATTATCCAACATACATTGATCAAATGGAATACAATCCATGGCTGATGTCTGTCTTGTACCAAGTGCCATAACACCAATTCCATTGCTTTCCAAATATGACTTATCAATGTCGATTGCACTATATGGAATCGTGTAAATGTAGAAGGTATCATACTTACGATCATGATTTTGTGTCATTGCATCTACATATTTACTGTCATCTAAGTTCTCTTTTAGATTTGATGCATCTCCAGAACCCGTCATCATCATAATCTTTGAAGAAATACTTCCATCTTCCTTAACTAAAGTTACACCACTCTCTTTGAAGCCTTTCAAATGTGTCTTATAATCTGTATTTCCACTTTCATCTGCAGTAAAAATACCAGGTGTACCACTCAATTTTGCACTAGCAATAAACATATGGTCAATTCTTGTTTGGAATTCCAAATTACATTGCCATGGATGTCCAGCTTTATCTGTTGGACACTTACCTGTCATTGCATTTCCTTTTCCGGTATTTAATGCTAAAATCACTGGAATATCTACCATCTTTCCACCATCGCTAAGTGGACCATCACCGGCATTTGCCCAGGTATCTGTGGTATTTACATATTCCACACCAATATATAAGTTGGTATCATCATATGCAGCATATAAACCATAGCAGTCTGCCACACTGTTTTCATGTCCACCTTTCCATCTGTTGGCAACATCCCATGCACCAGCACAAGCAATCTTGTCACTCTCATTAAAATCGCTCATGCTCGAAATGGTCTTGCAAGTACCAACTTGTTTAGATGGATTTGTTGCGTAATATGCTGTTGAAATTGCATCTGCATTCACCTGTGAAGCTTCTAACACTTTTTCAGCAATGCTTTGAATAACTACAACTGCAGACGATTTTACTTCCTGTTCTTGTGCAGCTTTTGCCTTGTTAAATTTCTTCTTGTAGGTGTAAGTTTCTGTCTCTGTTCCAGCTGTTACTGTTAATGTAACATCTGTATCTGCAATCTTACCTTCACCTACTTTTACAGTAGTAGAACCTGTAAATTTCTTTGTCACACCATTATCTACCTGATAAGAACCTTCTTGTCCTTCTGGTAAAGTAATTGTTACTGCTAAAGTCTCTGTATCAAAAGTAGTACCATTGTCTACGCTCACTGCAATTGTGTTAGCATCTTTTGCATCATCTGGTGTCTCTGTGGCTGGTGCCTCTGTAGCTGGCACTTCTGTAGCCGGCACTTCTGTAGCTGGTGCCTCTGTGGCTGGTGCTTCTGTGGCAGCCTGGAATACAGGAACCTCACCCGCTTTACCAGCTTCCTTTGTACCAGTAGGTGCTTCTGTTACAGTCACTGTTCCACCTGCTTCTGCTTTCACTGTGCAGGAAGCTTTATCAAAGACAACTGTCTCACTTGCATCAATACCATCTACGCCATGTGGGGTACTACGGTATGTATTATTCCAAATAATAAATCTTGCTGACTTGGTATCACTTGTCTTGAACACATAGTAGTCGCCTTCTTCTGTCATGAATGCACATGTGCCATATGCACCAGTATATTCCTTTACGTTACCCTCAGCATCTTTACCATAAACATAAATATGTGGTGCAGAATCAAAATCGCTCTTTTTCACTTTAATACATAAACCATCATAAGCAGGTGCTGTTGTTGTTGTAACAACTTGCTTTGTATAAGTAGCGCTGGTTTGTACCAACTTACCATTCTGATCGTAAGCAGCTACATATACAGCCACTTGATCTCCTGCTGTTAATTTTTCTTTTCCTACCGTAATCTTCTCTGTTCCTGTAAATGCAGTCCACTCTGCTCCATCATAGCTATAATAAGCTGCTGCTGCATTCTCAGCCTTAACAGTTACTTCAAATGCATCTGTAAAGTTACCGCTTTCTTTTGAAATAGATACCTTAACATCTCCTGTTACTGCTGTTGTTGGTGCTGTTGTAACAGTGGCAGTGCCAGATGGCGCAGGTGCTTCTGTGGCAGCTGTTGTAACAACAGGTTCTGTGGTTGGTGCTGTAGTTGGGGTAACTACCGCATTTGCATCATATAATACAACAAAGGTATTTCCCTTTACTTGTCCTGAAACATTACCACCACTTACTGTGAAAGAACCGTTCTGTCCGCTGGCATCCTGGTATGTACCATCCTTTAAGCCTGTCAATCCGCTTACGTTAAAGCTAGCATCTCCACTGCCAAAATTCGTGATTACCACACCTTTGTTGCCACGTTTTACAATGGTAGTATTACCGGAAGAAGAAACATCCTCTCCCTCACCAATCATGGCATTCTTAAATTTGTTGACTGCCACTACTTTTTGATCTTTCCAGGTCCCATTCTTAGTAAGGTCTGCAATGGTACCGTAGATATGGTTACTAGCTGTATTAGTAGGTTCTCCGTCTGGATAAGTACAACCGTCTGGTCTTGCAAAATATAAAGACTGGGTATTGGCTCTAGATGCCAATGCAGACCAAGACAAAACAACCTGTGCATCTGACATATAGTTGCCTGCTCCCTCTAAACCGGTAGATCCCCAATGGTTCAAGTAAGTATCATGGTTTTCTACCCAGTTCACTTGATCACTCTCAGCAATACCGCATTTTGCAGAACGGTTATAGGTAATTACTTGTGCCTTGTGGCTAGTGCTATGTGTGGCAAGTGTTCCCTTTTGTACTGCATCTTTGAATGCCCAACCAATCTGACTTTCTGTAACCTTAATACCATCTTTTACATAGTAAGTCATAGGATCAGGAGAGCATTCCATATCGTTTAAGATTTCTCCGTAATACAACAAGCTTGGATTTTCTGCCTTTACAACACCTACTGTATTCTTCCAAAAAGAACTAGACGAACTTCCCGAATCTGAACTGGTACCAATGTGTTTTGCCGCATCAAAACGGAAACCATCTGCACCATCTGCAATCAATTGTTTCATATAAGAAACCAATCTTTGTTGTACTTTTTCACTCTCTGTATTGATGTCAGCCATACCGATATTATGTAAAACCATACCTTCACGGTCTTCGTCACCTCCATCATCTGTACCATATTCTTTTCCACTGTTGTGGAATAAACTGCTATCACTCTTCCAGAAATCAGCAACACCGGCTTTTAATGCATAACCATGCACTTTATCTTCACTTGCAACATGGTTCGCAACGATGTCTACAATAATGCTGATGCCATATTTGTCTGCTTCCGCACATAACTCCTTAAATTCTGCTTCTGAACCATACACAGAACCAAAAGCATAATCATATGGCTGGTAGGATTTCCACCAGTCATTGTTATTTGAAAAACTTTCACAACTTTGTAATGGTGAAGTCTGCACTACAGAATATCCTGACTTTGCAATAGTAGGCAACTGTTCTTTGATGGTCTTTAAAGACCAGTTCCAAGCATGTAAAATGTTACCTTGTGTAACACTTGTCAGGCCATAATTCTCACCAGATGCAACGATATCTGCATCAACTGTATTTTCCTGCACATTTGTGTCAGCTGCAAAAATAGGTGCCGGACAAGTACTTGCTACTGTGCTTGCGCCCATTAATACCGCCATCAAACTTCCCATAACACGACGTTTCATATTATGCATGAATTTTCCTCCTTAATTGTTCAAATTAGTTCTTTATTTTTTAACTTCTTTTTATTTATTATACATCAAAATGTCATCTATTTCCAATAGAATTTTAACTTATATTTTACATTTTTGTAATATTTTCCTTTTCAGCCTTTATGCAGTTTTTACAATTATCCCCTGTTCTTTCTCTTGTTTTTTATATTTTTTGTACAGTTTCGAAATATTCACAAAAAAAAATCAACAAAAAAATATTTTTCACAGTATGTGTACAGCATAACCATTTTCTTACAGTTTCATTCTATATCATTTTTACAAAAATCCCATTTATTGATTTTATTTATTATATTTTACTATGAAAGTGTTTTCCGTAGTCAACAGAATGCATGCACGCATGCAATATACCACCATTTTTGCCTGTAATAATAGTTGTGCAAATAGGCGAAAACAGTCACTTCACAACTTTACAATTATAGTGTATAATGGAATATATATGACCAGACATTCCAGGTACGGTTATCGTATTTGCAAACAGCTCTATTGAAATTGCATGGCAAATACAGGTTTGGAATTGTAAAACCAACTGGAAATTTTTCAAGAAAACCGTGAAATAAAAGGGGGTTATTTTATGGGGTATGATCGATTTTCTGTCGTAAAAAGACCATATGATGAGACATTAGAATATAATATTTCCATGTATGACAAATTGCCATACAAGAGAGATAGTGAGCGTTGCAATGCCTCTACCTTAGCATTGGTAAGTGGCAATCTGGTAAAGTATTATTATTGCAAACCAAACATGGAACCAAAAGAAGTAGATACGCAAGACGAGAATCTAAAAAAGATTATTTCGGATCATATTGCTGCGGAAGAAGAAGCCTACATCAAGAGGCATACGCAATTTCCGATTTTATTTGGTCCATTAGAAAACCAAGCTTTACCAGTAAATGAAGATGCAGATTTAGAGGAAGAAAGTTATGATGACACAGATTTAGAAGAATAAGCATGTCTTCCGTCACCGGATCAATCATTGCCGGCATACAAATCTGCCAAGGTCAAAAGAGCACGTTGCACTGTTCTAGCATTGTAACATGCCGCTAGAACTGATTTGTTACCAAATTGAACTACAGTGTAGTGCAGGGCACTGTAGTTCCACAAATTTTTTCCTGTACAGAAATGAGGTACAACTTATGAAACTTTGGGGCGGTCGTTTTACAAAAGAAACCAATCAATTGGTTCATAATTTCAATGCGTCCATTGGATTCGATCAAAAATTTTACAAACAGGACATTCGTGGTAGTATTGCCCATGTAACCATGCTTGCCAAACAAGGCATTTTAACCAACGAAGAAAAAAAAGCTATCGTAGCAGGTTTGGAAGGTATTGCCAAAGATATCGAAAACGGTACATTGGTCATTGATGGCACCCATGAAGATATCCATAGTTTTGTGGAGGCACATTTAATTTCCCGTATCGGAGATACCGGTAAGAAATTACATACCGGTCGCAGTCGTAACGATCAGGTTGCTTTAGATATGAAACTTTATACCAGAGATGAAGTATTGGCAGTAGACGAATTGTTGAAAACTTTATTGGAAGAATTACTTACCATTATGAAAAATAATCTGGATACCTATATGCCAGGATTTACCCATTTGCAAAAAGCACAACCAATTACATTGGCTCACCACATGGGTGCTTACTTTGAAATGTTTAGAAGAGACCGTTCTCGTCTGCATGATATTTACGAGCGTATGAACTACTCTCCGATTGGATCCGGTGCTTTGGCTGGTACCACCTATCCTTTGGATCGAGAATATACAGCGCAATTATTGGATTTTTATGGTGCCACATTAAATAGTATGGATTCCGTATCAGACCGTGACTATCTAATTGAATTTTTATCAGCTATGTCCACAATCATGATGCACTTAAGTCGTTTCTGTGAGGAAATTATCATTTGGAATTCCAACGAATATCAATTCGTAGAAATTGATGATGCATACAGCACAGGAAGTAGTATTATGCCACAAAAGAAAAATCCGGACATTGCAGAATTGGTTCGTGGTAAGACCGGTCGTGTCTATGGTGCTTTGGTTTCTTTATTGACAACCATGAAGAGTCTTCCACTTGCATACAATAAAGACATGCAGGAAGACAAGGAGCTTACTTTCGATGCCATTGACACGGTAAAAGGCTGTATTGCTTTATTTACAGGTATGTTATCTACCATGGAATTCAAGAAAGACAACATGAATAAGAGTGCCAGAAACGGATTTACCAACGCAACAGATGCAGCTGATTATCTGGTAAATCATGGTGTTCCTTTCCGTGATGCCCATGGAATCGTAGGACAATTGGTTCTATTCTGTATCGAAAAAAATATTGCCTTGGACGATATGACCTTAGAAGAATACCAAGCCATCAGCCCTGTATTTGAAGAGGATATATACGAAGCCATCAGTATGGAAACTTGTGTACAAAAGAGAAATACCATTGGTGCGCCAGGACAAGAAGCAATGAAACAAGTCATTGCACAAGCAGAAACTTATTTAAAAGAAAATTAGAAACTTCTTTCACACATAAAAATTATCATGAAAAAGGAGCTATCGCATCCCTGGTGCATAGCTCCTTTTTTATGTAATAGGAAATTGCATCGCAATTTCCGATAAAGCAAAAAAATATAACAGTTCAGTCAAGGCTGAACTGTTATAAATAGATTGCAAATAGGAACGCGACTTTATAAATGCAAGGTTCTTTCTGAAATTATAAACACTATTTTATAAATGCAAGGTTCTTTCTGAAATCTCTTTTGTCTTTCCAACATTCCAGAAGTTTTCACCCAAATATCCACAAGTTCTTCTTGTGACATTCATTTTATTCTGGTCTTTATTGTGACACTGTGGACATTCCCATTCTAAGTTGTCATTGATTTCAATTTCGCCATCAAATCCACAAACATGACAGTAGTCAGATTTTGTATTAAATTCCGCATATTGAATATTTTCATAAATGAATTTTACTACATCTTCCAAGGCTTCCAAATTGTGTCTCATATTTGGAATCTCAACATAGGAGATAGCACCGCCGGAAGAAATATCCTGGAATTGACTTTCAAAGGTAAATTTACTAAAGGCATCAATCTTCTCTCTTACATCTACATGGTAAGAATTGGTATAATATCCCTTATCTGTAACATCCTTAATCTCGCCAAATTTTTCTTTATCAATACGGGCAAAACGATAGCAAAGGGACTCTGCCGGTGTACCATACAAAGCAAATCCTATATCCGTAGCTTCCTTCCAATCATCCGTTGCACGACGCAATCTGGACATTACCTTCTTGGCAAATTCCATACCACCCGGCTCTGTATGACTGTGTCCGGTCATCACCTTGGTTACTTCATATAATCCAATATAGCCCAATGACAAGGTAGAATATCCACCATGTAATAATTTATTGATATTCTCGCCTTTTTTCAATCTTGCAATGGCACCATATTGCCAATGGATTGGACTGACATCAGAACGTGTACCCTCCAAAGCTCTATGTCTACAAAGCAAGGCTTCGAAACATAAAGATAAACGTTCTTCTAACAAACGCCAGAATTCTTCCATGTTGCCTCCGGCTATAATACCGATTTGTGGCAGATTAATACTGACTACACCTTGGTTGAAACGGCCTTCAAACTTGTAATTTCCCTTTTCATCCTTCCAAGGTGAAAGAAAACTTCTGCAACCCATTGGACCAAATACATTCCCTTCGTAGTTCTCACGCATCTTCTTAGCAGAAATATAATCCGGATACATACGTTTTGCAGAACATTTCACTGCCAATTTTGTAATATAATCGTATTTTCCACCCTTTAGGCAATTATGCTCATCTAATACATACACCAATTTTGGAAATGCCGGGGTTACATAAACACCCATTTCATTCTTAATACCCTCTAATCTTTGACGCAAAATTTCTTCTATAATCATAGCATTTTCGTCGATATATGGGTCGTTTTCCTCCAAATTCAAAAACAAAGTAACAAATGGAGATTGTCCATTGGTTGTCATCAAAGTATTGATTTGGTATTGAATGGTCTGCACACCAGATTTCAACTCATCCTTTAAACGATCTTCCACAAATTGATGGATCAAATCATCTGGAATTCTGCCGGCATATTTTTCTTCGTAATGCTTTTTGTATTTGTCATAACTCTTACGCAAATACTTACCCAAATGCTTGATATCCACTGTCTGTCCACCGTATTGACTACTGGCAACTGCAGATATAATCTGTGTCATAACTGTACAGGCAACCTGAAAACTCTTTGGGGTTTCAATTAACTTTCCATTCATAACTGTGCCATTTTCCAACATATCTCCAATGTTAATCAAACAGCAGTTAAAGATAGATTGTAAGAAATAATCTGAATCATGAAAATGAATGATACCTTCCTCATGCGCCTTGGCAATCTTTTCCGGCAATAGCATACGCTTTGTCAAATCTTTTGATACTTCACCCGCAATCAAATCTCTCTGGGTCGAAGCAATGACTGCATTTTTATTAGAATTTTCTTCCATTACATCTTTGTTGCTATTTCGGATTAAACTCATAATGGAATTATCTGTTGTATTTGACTTTCTAACCAACTCTCTGGAGTAACGATATACAATATAGGTCTTTGCCAATACAAACTTGCCTGCTGCCATTAATTTTTGTTCAATAATATCCTGAATATCTTCCACAGACATAGTATCTTTTTTTCTTCCCTCAATATAAGCCACGATGCCTTCTATATCCCCATTGGAAATACGCTCTGATTCCTCTACTTCAATATTGGCTTTACGAACAGCCACCAAAATCTTGTTTCTGTCATATTCAACTGTGCTACCATCTCTTTTAATTACTTGCATCCCGTTCTCTTCCTTTCCCATACTGAGACTTTGTGAATAAAAAACCTGACAATAGCCTTCTAAACAGCAGAAAATCCACCCCCTAAACTATTGTCCGTTTTCCTAGCGTTTGTACCTTACAGGTACAACCCAACCCGAACTGTTCTATATCGGTTCAGCTTACATATTATAGCACATGGTATTTGGATTGTCTACCAAATCTAGTGTTCATTTTTTTATACACGTACAAGATATAGTATTCTCTTTTCTTTTTCCCTTATCCATGCAAACCCTTATTTTATCCAAAAGTCAAGTGCATGCCAGTATTTTATCCTTAAAATTTTTTTCATTAGTGGAGCGAAATATTCTGTATTTTTCACAATTGCCATTGGCTTTGCAAGGCACGAATTTGTTACATATTTAATTTTTCTCTATTTTTTTCCTGTTCATTTTCTACACCTATGACTCCCAATACCCAAAATTCAGAATTACATTTCATCTATTTTTCTGTAGTAGTCCCTTTTATTTATCAACTAGTATGTACATAACAGCCTATAACAAGCTTCATTCTTTTTCCGGTAATAGTCCAATTCATTTATCAACCAGTATGTACAATCACAAACGTTCTCCCTTTTCCTGTAATCGTCCTAACACTGATTCCACGGATTAAAATGAAACCATCCATTTTTCTCGTTCTATTTTTTCTACTACTTTCATATACTACAATACGGCATTGTAAGTATCAAATAGGCACAAAGCAGATTGGAGGTTCTATCGGTGACAAATACAAAAATCGTAATCTTACATAGGAGAGAATTGATCTATACCGCTATTTTCGTAGGATTAATTGGTATTTTTCTCTTGCTGACTTTAATCTTATTTTTTCCAGGCACACATACAAAGGAACCTAAGCAGCAAGCCCTGTACAAACCAGGTATTTATACCACCACGATGCGCTTGAATGATAGCCAGTTGAATCTGGAGGTGGTGGTAGATACCAATCATATCAACGACGTATCCTTTACCAATTTAGATGACAGTGTATCTGCTATGTATCCCTTACTGGCACCTTCCCTGAAAGAAATATCGTCGCAACTAGCCAACAACATACCTTTGTCAGAAGTTGAAGTCAAAAAGGACGGCAAATATACCCAGACCTTGTTGTTGGAATATATCAAAAAGGCATTAAAAAAAGCCAAGTGCAAAGAAAATTCCAAAAACTAAATCCGTCACACTTAACAAGTACAACCAGAATAAAGCGGGCATGCCTGCTTCAACTCAATAAGTTACTATAATTTGCTGATTTTAATTTAATCACAACCAGAATAAAGTGGGCAATCCCACCTCAACTCCCTTGGTGCTGTCACACGAGGACAATTAGAACAAAGAGTTTTGCTTGCAAAACTCTAGCGCGACCGCGGTATTGCCCAGCAATTAACTCCATCTCCGCGGTCTGCGCATCCTCGCGGAGCATTTTTATGTAATAGGAAATTGCATCGCAATTTCCTATTACACAAAAAAGAGGCCAACCTCTGAGGTGACCTCTTTCTTTAGTATCCACTTTATGCGAGGGAACCTTTTCATCTGATTCCCTTTTTTATTTATAAACTCTATGTCAAGTGATTCCTTCCATCAGGTTCTCTTTCCTGATTTATAAACACTCTGCAAAAGGAATCCTTTCATTTAATTCCCTTTTTTATTTATAACACGGTGCAAGAGGAACCCATCCGATTTACTCTTATTATTTTTCTTTTTTCTTGTAAGTACGCCATAAACAATTGCCAGCAATACAGCAAAAAAAGCAATCACCAAGCCAGTGCTTACTCCAGGGGAAGCATAATGCATTTCCACTGTATGGGTTCCAGCCTCACAAGGAATGGTCATAAAGGTACCGGCATAGGTTTGCACATCTACCTTTTTTCCATCTATCTTCACAGTCCAACCGACATCATAAGGAATAGAAGTCATAATCCGTTCTCCTTCCCCTACGGTAATGGTGCCTTTCAACACAGTCCCTTTTTGTTTTATCACTTCCATACCCTTTGCCTGCAAGCCTTGTAAGGTATTGGTAACTGCCTGATTGTCCAACTGCACCAAACGATAATAGTAAGGATTGACCATTTCATTTTCCCCAGCTACCACACGCACCACAATCTCCTCTCCGGCATTGAAATCCCCCAAGAACAAGGTACCGTTGGTTTCGCTGGAAAATGCATTTCCTACCCAATTATCATTGACATATACATTGGCCCAAGAGGTACCCTCTGCCCGCATGTATAAATACATAGGATTAGAGCTAGGTACTTTTACCGTATAGGACCATTGATTTCCACTTTCCTGATTAAAAGTCGGATTACATTCGATAAAATAATTGGTCTGTCCGTCTGTAATGCCATTGATAAAGGCATTTTGATTGGCAAACACATCCTGATCTGATACATAAGGCGCCAAATTACTAGCCGGTGCACTATAAGCAATAGATAAACTATACGGATTCAAATAAGAAGCACTCGCTGCCGGCGTGGTGTTTTTTTGCTCATAGGTGTTTGGCACTGTACGGTCTGCAAGGATATATTTGCAGGCAAAGAAACTATCTAACATCAGGTTAGAACCGTAACCGGAATTCCAAAAATAAGTCTGGGCAATTCCCAAGCTCGGCGTCAACTGGTTGATTGCAGCATTAAAGGTAGACGAATAATGAGTCATACCATGATAACCAAATAACAAGGCATCATTTTTGGAATATTCGTATTGCTGATTCACACGATAAAAGGAAGAATCCGTTGCTTTTATATCTTCCACCAAAGGCTGCGTCTTATCCACAAAAGCCTCATATTCCGCCATACTCTTATAGCCAAACTCTCCGTTTAACCCTTCCAGCAAAGCATGTCCATTGTGATAAAGTTCCAACATGGCAACAAAGATACAAACCACTGCCACTAGTTTTTTTACCAAGGCTGCCCTTGGCATACCTTCTATTTTTGCCTGTAATTTGGACTGTAAGCTCCAAGCACACAAGGCACGAAATGCCAGATAAATCACCCAGAAACTGAACAAAAAGGCATAACGATATGGGAACCAGTTCGGATACTGCATACCATGCCATACCTTATCCAAAGAAACATAGTAAAAACTGCACAACAATAATATAATGATAGCTGCTGCCACAAGCTTTTCCCGTATTTTAATACCGGATACAATAAAAAAGCTAAGGGCCAGCACCAACATGCCATAGCCACAAAAAATAGCCGGCAAACCTGCATTGGTAATACTATCATAGACACCCATGTTCCATTTGCCAAATATTTGACCAAAGACAAAATTCGTCGTATTGGCTGTGGTAAAATTTGTGTTATTGGCAGCTAATTTTCCCTGTGCCAAATCTTTATACACACCAAATAAGATTGGTGCCGCCAAAGCAACTGCTAAGAGCGTAGCACCCAATATGGTTCCTGCTTGAATTGCTAACTGTCTTTTTTGATTTTTGTCTGCCAACGCCACCAAACGAAAAACCACGTAGCAGGCGGTAAACACTGCAAGCATATAGCCTGTATAATAATTTTGCATAATGGCATAGGCCAGAATCAACATATAGAAAAATGGCTTTTTCCCTTCTAATATTCTCTCCACCCCCAGTAAAATCAATGGCAGCAAGCACACAGCATCCAACCACATGACACTGAGAGAATACACCATATTATAGGAAATCAAGGCATAACATAAGGCAGGCAGCAAAATAAAATAGCCTAATTTTGCCTGCATTCTTTTTGCCACATATTGTCCAAAAAGCGTAAAGGTCAATCCACATAATCCAATCTTTAAAACCAATAAAACGTCCATTGCCAAGGGCAATTTACGAATTGGGAAAAAGACGGTAAGCCAAGAAAGCGGATTGGCAATGTAATAGGCAAATAATCCAAAATAGTTTCCTCCCATAGAACGAGACCAAGAGAAGAAAATGGAACTTTCTCCCTTTATAATCTGACGCAAAGATGCGTAAAATTCTACATATTGATCCCGCATATCCATAATCAAAGCAGACCGGTCTCCCGCCGGATAAAATCCACAACTTTTCAAAATCCATAACATCGTGATTACCGGCAGGCAAAATCCTAACACAGCCTGAATCCACAAGTGCTTATTCTCTTGTTTGTTCGTATTCATAATTCTCTCCTCTACAATCATACTATCTCTTTCTTCCACACATTTTCTAGTATCATACACTTCCTATCATATTACTTGCTATTTAGAATAGCATTTTGTTCTGCAAAATGAAGGACGCATAACAATGGTTATGTAACAAAGCGTGCAAAGCTAGCTGAACTGTTACAGGGTTATGTAACAAAGCGTGCAAAACTAGCTGAACTGTTACAGGGTTATGTCAATGGCCAACAACACCGCAGAAGAAATGTTCAAGGAATAAAAAGTAAGTGATGTGGACTATAACAGTATACACAATTCCCTAGGCTTTTTCAATATATCCCCAACCGAGCAAAAAAGAGAATGATTGGCAACCCGATGATGCACAGGCATTTGCAAAGGAACATAATCAGCTTCGATGAAGTAAATTCCGCGCCAAGTCTCGTAGGACGAGACTTGATGTATATGCTCGGCTTATGATTTTAGTTCATCCTTTACTATCTTTGTTTTTTGTGATAAAATGGAGATAATTATAGAAAATGAAAGAATGGAGGCTAGTTTGCATGAAGTATACAGAACAAGTTCAACAAATGTTAGAAAACTACATATTACACTTATCCAAACCAGCCTTATTTATAAAACATTATGATATAGAAGATTTCAACAAGGCAGATTTCATACAATTGTTGCCGGAAGTTTCCTCCGTTGAATGTATGTATCACGAATACACTGCCGGAGATTTGTATGAAGCCTACGAACCATTTTTAAGTTGGATTCGGGAATTTTATCAAAAATACTATGCCAATACACAGACAGCAGAGGATTTTTTAAAGGCATGTAATATATACTCCTTGCATGTAGAGCCTTTTGCAACCTATTTGCGAGATGCGTATTGCCAACGTAAAGAAGACGTGATGTACAAAGAGATCAATTTTGAAAAACATAACATCATCACTGACTTGATTCATATTTTGCGATACATTGCACAGAATCGCAAGCTGATTTTTATTCTGTGTGCCTTTCACCTGGCACCACAATCCAGTATACATCTCCTGCTCCAAATTTTAAAACGGTCTGTGTGCAATTTGCATTTTATTATTGTATACAATGACAGTTTCTATCCAAAGGCATATATTAAAAATACCTGGGATGCATTGACTACCTATATCAAAGACGAAAATATGCTGATTGAATGGGGCAAATTCACCAGTGAGATTACCATGAATTCAGTGGCAGACTATGAGTTCCAAAGTTCTACTATTACCAGCTGTATTCAAAAATTGAACAATATGTACCAGCTGTTTGCCTTGGAGGATATGGAGTATTACATCACCAATGTATACAATACCATCTTCCACAATCTACATATTTTAGATGAAAGAGACGTATATGAAATTTTGGTTCTATACACCAATTTGCGCCTTGGTAAAGGGGATATCGAGGCTGCCATCATGGCCAGCAAAATTATTACCAATCTCTCGCTCTTTCATACAGACTTGCGGGTTGCTTATCAATACTATTATTTGACTATCAAGACCCAGATGAATTCCGGTCATATGGATATTATCAAACATTCCTACAACAAGTGCCTGACCATAGCAGAACAGCTCCAAGATGACTTTTTGGTATTTCTGGCTAAATTGCTTTATTGTATGGCACAATTTGGAGGCTGGCGAGATTTATTTCTCTGCGATTTTCGTATACCGGTTTCAAAGGAGTTGCTGAAACAGGCAGAGACTTTCCATTACTGGAATCATTTGGCTTATTTGTATACCATGGGATTTGAAAATGACGAAGAAAGTATCCGTGCCATCGCAACCGGAGAACAAAATTCCTACTATTTTACCAAGGGTGTGCAATTGGCCAAATCCTTAGGAAATTCAGACTTTCTCATGTCTGCCTACATGAAGAATATTATCATATATTCTGATGCCGGCTATCACGAGTATGTATACCAGATGCACAAAAAAAGAATCGAAACGGTAAAGAGTGACGACAAGATTTTACAAGCCCATATGTACTTGGGTATTGGCTATAACTGCATCATATTAGAGAAATATGACAAGGCAGATTTATATTTTCGTGAGGCTCTTCACAATCTGGCATATGCCGGAGAGGCAGACAATTGTATGGATGCCCTGTACAATATCTGCATGAACTTTTTTGTAATCGAAGACTATGAGTCCGTCATTCCTTGTATTGACGTTCTGCTAAAAATGCTGGAAGCCTTAGGATATCAGCATTTGATGGTATGTAACACAGCCAAGTTATACGGTATGTTGGCTGTCAGCTATTTCCATTTGCATGACTATTACAATACCTATCACTATCTGGCTAAGATAGATACTTATGTACATCAATTTTTAGATCGCGAAGACCCAAAAGAGTTCAAATATTGGGAAGAAGAAATCTTCCTCTATCACTATATCAAGGCACTGCTCTTTTCTTATGAAGAGAATTATACTGCCTGCCAGACAGAGTTAGATTTGTCCTATCGGTATTTATGGCTATTGCCAGGAACCATTTTTTACACATATAGCCTATATACCTGCACCCAGGCACAGATTTATGACAAGCAGGGACTCACTGAAAAACGTGACACCTTGATGCAGAATGCCATTCAATATTATAAACACTACGGTTTCTTTAGTGGTGCAAAAAAATTACAATGCATTTGGAAGCACCAAAGCTACGAAAAGTATATTGTAGCTTTCAATGAACCGGATTTGTTGTTTGATAAATTACTTTCCTTAGCGAATTATGAAGGTACGAAAAACAAATTAAAATATCGGGAAAAAGATATTGCCTTCTTGACTATATGGCAGGAAAATCTCAATCGTTCTGAACACGATACTAAGATTTTGTTGGAAAATGCAGTCACCATTATGCAAAATAGTTATAGTTTGAGCGATGTTGTCATCCTAAAGCAAAAAAATGGGATGCCGGAAATTTTATATAACAATTCGCCAGCAGCCCTGTCAACTTCTTGCATGAAGGATATTTTTGCCTTTTTCAGACAATATAAACGAGGATTTTTGACCCATCGTACAGACAAAAATTTTCTACAATTTATGCCGATTATCCAGCCATTTGATGAAAAACGGGTGGTAACCATGTTGGGCATTCCGATTTCTGCGGGAGATACCGAATGTGTATTGCTGTCCCATGTGTCCGTACAACGTAATTTCACCGGTAATCGTGTACTGCTGACCAGTGAAAACCTTGTGACTTTGAAGTTTGCTTTTAGTCAATTGGTAGACACCTTACATCAAATTAACGCAAACAACCTGATTTTAAAGATGAATGAAAAGTTGGAAAAAATGTCCATCACGGACTATTTGACCAACCTTTATAATCGACATGGTATGAATTACCTCTTGGATCAGAAGATT
The DNA here is from genome assembly GCA_017393285.1 of Lachnospiraceae bacterium. Taxonomy (GTDB): domain Bacteria; phylum Bacillota; class Clostridia; order Lachnospirales; family Lachnospiraceae; genus CAG-411. The sequence continues at coordinate 3,406 of JAFORL010000173.1, read as the reverse complement.
GCACCAACCGAAGATTCCACCATGCTGATTTTGTACATTGATTTAGACAACTTTAAATATTACAATGATACCTTCGGTCATGAGATTGGAGACTGTCTGCTGGTACATTTTGCTGAGATTTTAAAAGGTCTCATCTACAAGAAAGGCTATGCCATCCGATACGGTGGAGATGAATTTGTTCTTATGTTACCAAACTTAACAGAAGATGACGGTCTGGCTATTTCCAACCAGATTTATGAAGCTATGGCGGACGGTTGTAGGGAACTTCTGTTAGAAAAAACAGGACTAGATTTCGATATTCCAAGTGATAAGAAACTCTCCTGCTCCATCGGTATTACGGTATACAGTGGTACTTCTCATACAGATATGGAACGTGCCCTCAACAATGCCGATCAATCCTTGTATTTTATCAAGCGCAACTCCAAAGGACATGCTATGACCTGGTCACGCTTGAAGGATTTTGTACAAACACAATAAGCAAGCTAGCGTAGAACAAAGAGTTTTGCTTGCAAAACGCTAGCGCGACCGCGGTATTGCGCAGCAATTAACTCCATTTCCGCGGTCTGCGCATCCTCGGGTCGCGTTTTTTATGTAATAGGAAATTGCATCGCAATTTCCTATTACATGAAAAAAAGTAGCCCAGTATGTACATACTGGGCTGCTTTTATGAAACAATTTATTTTTTTTCCAACATCTGTATCTCTGCTACTGCTTTTCTATAACTTTCTCGATTTTTAGCCTTTCGAATTTTCTTTAAGACTTTATCCACATTTTCGTAGCGCTGGGCTGCATATGTCCACAATTCTTTCAACTTATACAGTGCATTATTTCCTATTTCTTCGTAATAAGCTTCTTCCAGCTCCTCAAAGAAACGAAAATAGGTTTCTTCCGATACCGGCTCCTGTAAGAGTGCCGGATCCCGTAAAAGTCCTCTCCCCAGCATGACACTATGGATTCCCGCTTGCTCCTTCCACCATTGTAACTGCTCACGATTAACCAGATTGCCATTGTAACCAAGAGGCATCTTGGCCTTAGGCACTGTATCCCTAAACAAATCCTGGTGAACCTCTCCCTTATAAAATTCTTGTCGGGTTCTGGGATGGACAATCAATTCCTGCACAGGATAGCAAGAAAATACTTCCAACAAATCCTCCCATTCCTCTGCATTTTCGTAACCAATTCGCGTTTTAATGGAAATGGGCAGGACTTGCCTTGCAAAAATCCCATCTAAAAAAACCTCCAAATCGTACAAGTCACGCAAGGCACCAGCACCCTTTCCCTTGCTGGTTACCGTTCCAGAGGGACAACCTAAATTTAAATTCACACTTGCATATCCATAGTCCTTTAATTCTTGGGCTGTCTGTATAAAATACTCAATGTTATTGGTAAGTATTTGTGGCACAACCGGCACCCCTTTATTATTTTCCGGCAAAATATCTTTTCGCTCTCTTGGCACAAAATTTCCATGCATGGTAGGCGAAATAAAGGGTGTGAAATAATAATCCACACCCTTAAAATATTTGCAATGTAATTTTCTATAAATATGCGTTGTAATGCCCTCCATAGGGGCAAAATATTGCAACATACTATTGACGAACCTTGATATGCACTTCGCGTAATTGTTGCTCTGTGACTTCATTTGGTGCGCCACACATCAAATCCTGTGCATTACCATTCATTGGGAATGGAATGATCTCACGAATATTTTCTTCATCACGTAAAATCATAATCATACGGTCAATACCTGGTGCCATACCTGCATGTGGTGGTGCACCATATTGGAAGGCATTGTACAAGGCACCGAATTTTTCCTTCAAATCTTCTTCTGTATAACCAGCAATTTCGAATGCTTTGACCATAATTGCAATATCATGGTTACGAACAGCACCGGAAGACAATTCAATACCATTACATACAATATCGTATTGGTAAGCCAAAATATCTTCCGGATCCTTGTTTTGTAATGCTTCTAATCCACCCTGTGGCATAGAGAATGGGTTATGGGTAAAGATAATCTTCTTCTCCTCTTCATCATACTCATACATAGGGAAATCATTCACGAAACAGAAACGGAAGGCATTCTTTTCTAATAAATCCAAACGTTTTCCTAATTCATTACGCAATTCACCGGCATAGTTTGCAGCCTTCTTCTCTGTATCTGCAATGAAGAAAATGGTATCGCCTACTTCCAAACCTGCAAGTTCTCTCATCTCTGTCTTCATATCGTCTGGAATAAACTTATCGATTGGTCCTTTGTAAGACAAATCTTCTTTCACTTCCAAATATCCCAATCCACCCATTCCGATGGACTGTGCAAACTTCAATAACTTCTCATGGAAGCCCTTAGACATATCTGCATGTACCTTGATGGCACGAACCGTCTTCTTGTGGAATGGCTTAAAGGTACATCTCTGGAAGAACTCGGTTACATCAATGATTCGAAGTGGATTTCTAAGATCCGGCTTATCTGAACCAAATTCTAACATTGCCTGTTTGTAGCTGATTACCGGATATGGTGCCTGTGTTACCACTGCGCCTTCCGGTGCAAATTTTTCAAAAGTAGCTGTCAAAACTGCTTCACCCACACGGAATACATCTTCCTGGGTAGCAAAACTCATCTCGAAATCTAACTGATAAAATTCTCCTGGTGAACGGTCTGCTCTGGCATCTTCATCACGAAAACAAGGTGCTACCTGGAAATATTTATCAAAACCGGATACCATCAATAATTGCTTATATTGTTGTGGTGCCTGTGGCAAAGCATAAAACTTTCCTTTGTATTTACGAGAAGGCACGATATAATCTCTGGCACCTTCTGGAGAAGATGCACACAAAATAGGTGTCTGAATCTCTAAGAAGCCCATCTCTGTCATCTTTTGACGCAAGAAACTGATTACTTGCGAACGGAAAATCATGTTATCTTTTACCTTCTTATTTCTAAGGTCTAAATAACGATATTTCAAACGTAAATCTTCGCGGATTTCTTTAGAAGTCATAATTTCAAATGGCAATTGGGTGTATACTTTTCCCAATACGTCAATTTGCTTTGCATCCAATTCAATGGTTCCTGTTGGAATCTTAGGATTGTAAGTCTCCTCATCACGATGCTCAATCAAACCTTCTACTGAGATACAATCTTCTCTGCTGATGCCTTCTAAAAGTGCACCATCACGAATTACTACCTGTAATTCTCCGTACATATCACGAAGGTCAATAAAGGAAACACCACCATGGTCACGGATATTCTCTACCCATCCGCAAACACGTAGTGTTTGGTCAACATTTGCTTCTGTAATATCGTGTAACATATGGTTACGATATTGGTTATTTGTATTTGTTTCCAAAACCTTTCCCTACTACAAGAACAAAGAGTTTTGCTTGCAAAACTCTAGCGCGACCGCGGTAT
>JAFORL010000172.1 GCA_017393285.1 Lachnospiraceae bacterium | reverse complement strand
TGCCAGTGGATATCTCAAAGTTTTGCAAGTGATAGAGGAAGATACATTTTTTGGCGGAATTGAAAGAACCTACGAGCTTGCTTTGACAAATGTGGAAGTAATACAGATGTTTGCCAAGTTTATCAAAGGGTGGTTTCATAAACCAACTGTAGAAAGCAATTATAACGAATTTGTACGTAACCTTTTTCAGAACAATATTAAAAAAATGAACACCTTTATGAATAAAGTTGCATTAGAAACCATTAGTTCTTTTGATACAGGCACAAAACCATCCGAGTATACAGAACCAGAACGGTTTTATCACGGCTTTGTGTTAGGATTATTAGTGGAATTAAAGCCCAAATACGAAGTACTGTCCAACAGAGAAAGTGGTTATGGGCGTTATGATGTCATGCTTGTTCCTAAAAATGTAACAGACAAAGCATACATTTTTGAGTTCAAAGTACATGATCCTGATGAAGAAAAAACTTTAGAAGACACGGTACAAGCCGCATTACAGCAGATTGAAGACAAGAAATATATGACTACGCTTTTAGAGAAAGGTATCCCAAAAGACAATATTTATTGCTATGGTTTCGCCTTTGAAGGAAAAAAAGTGTTAATCGGAGAATAAAGGTATGACTAACATTTAGAACAAAGAGTTTTGCTTGCAAAACTCTAGCGCGACCGCGGTATTGCACAGCAATTAACTCCATCTCCGCGGTCTGCGCATCCTCGCATCGCAATTTCCTATTACATAAAAAAACAAAAAAGGGCAAAGCATCTCAACTCCCGGCTTTGCCCTTCATTTTTTATCTATTTTTATCTGAAACAAACAACATTCGAATGGCATTTAACACTGCAAGCACCATGACACCTACATCTGCAAAAATGGCTGCCCACATATTTGCAATTCCTAAAGCACCTAAAATCAGGCACAATACTTTCACTCCAATGGCGAAATAGATATTCTCATATACAATGTGGAGACATTTTTTTGATATATTGATGGCTTTCACTATTTTCGCCGGATCATCATCCATCAATACTACATCTGCTGCCTCAATGGCTGCGTCGGAACCTAGGGCTCCCATGGCAATACCAATATCCGCTCTTGTAAGTACCGGTGCATCATTGATACCGTCTCCTACAAATGCTACTTTATCCTTAGGATGGATGTTTTGTATGATTTCTTCCACTTTTGAAACTTTGTCTCCCGGCAGAAGCTGGCTATACACTTCATCTACCCCAAGTTTTTCTGCAATATGTTCTGCAACAGCAGTTGCATCTCCTGTAAGCATGATTGTTTTCTTAATTCCCGATTGTTTCAAACCAGATATTGCATCTTTGGAATGTGGTTTTTCTACATCCGAAATCACTATATGTCCTGCATATTCCCCGGAAATGGCAACATGAATAATTGTTCCCACATGATGACAGTCTTTATGGGTAATGCCTATTTTTTTCATCAGTTTGTCATTTCCAACCGCCACTTCCAAACCATCTACTTTGGCGATGACACCATTTCCACTGATTTCCTCTATATCTGTCACACGGTTTCTGCCGATTTCCTTACCATGAGCTTTTTGCAGACTCTTACTGATTGGATGGGAGCTGGCACACTCTGCCAGTGCCGCATATTCCAATAGTCGTTCTTCCTCCATCACATTGTGATGAATGGCATTGACTTCAAATACACCTTTTGTAAGGGTTCCGGTCTTGTCAAACACAACATATTTTACTTTTGACAATTGTTCCAGATAATTGGAGCCCTTTACTAATATTCCCTGATGGCTGGCTCCTCCGATTCCTGCAAAAAAACTAAGTGGTATGCTGATTACCAATGCACATGGACAACTGATTACAAGAAATGTCAATGCACGGTATATCCAGTCGCCAAACATAGGCTCTTTTCCAAGAAGCACTAAAACAATAGGTGGCAAAAATGCCAGTGCCAATGCGCTGTACACCACTGCCGGTGTGTATACTCTGGCAAACTTAGAAATAAAGTCTTCTGACTTTGATTTTCTTGAGCTTGCATTTTCCACCAAATCTAATATTTTTGAAACGGTAGATTCCTCAAAATTCTTTGTGGTCTTTATTTTTAATACACTGTCTAAATTGATGCAACTACTAATGACCTCATCTCCACATTTCACTTTTCTCGGAACGCTCTCACCTGTAAGTGCCGCAGTATCCAGATTTGCACTACCTTCCACCACAATTCCGTCAAGGGGTATCTTTTCTCCGGGCTGTACCACAATAATGCTTCCTATCTCTACCTCATCAGGATCTACCTGCACCAGTCTGCCTTCTTCCTCGATATTGGCGTAATCTGGTCTGATATCCATAAGTTCTGTAATATTTTTTCTGCTTTTCCCAACGGCGTAGCTTTGAAACCACTCGCCAATCTGGTAAAACAGCATAACCGCCACTGCCTCCACGAAATCACCGGTTCTTGTTAAAGCAAGAGCAAATGCGCCTACGGTCGCGATAGTCATAAGCAGACATTCATCAAAGGGCTGTCGGTTTTTGATACCCTTAAAGGATTTTTTCAAAATATCATATCCAATTACCAGATAAGGAACCAGATACAGGAAAAATTTTAATACTCTGTTCCAATCATCTGCAATTTTCATTTGTTCAAAGGGAACAAAATGCAATCCGATCAGTAACAAAGAAGTGATGATAATACGGACTAACATCTTTTTTTGCTTTTTATTCATGCTACAACCTCTTTTTATAAGAATATTTCACAGTCATCCTCTACTTTTTTGCACTCTTTTAATACCTGTTGCATGACTGCATCCACATCAGCACCATCTTCAAATTCCACTTTCATCTTTAATGTCATAAAGTTTACAACACAGTCTTTTACTCCTGCTGTATTCTTAGCTGCCTGTTCCATTTTGTTTGCACAATTTGCGCAATCTACTTCAATTTTATATGTTTTTTTCATATCCATGCCTCCATCATATGAACGATTGTTCATTTGTTAATTCAAGTATACCCCCATTCCATTTTCCTGTCAAGAACTTTTGATGCTGCAATCCTCCACAACAAAAGCCAGTTTGTCGCTGTTGTACCATAATTTAATAAAAATGGACATATCTATTTTTTCAGACATGCCCACTTTTTTTCTTTTATCTATATTCTATTTTAATGTAAATCCGCATTTCATTTGCTTTTTTACTGTTCAGAACTCACTGACTAGTCCAAAATATCCTTAAGC
>JAFORL010000031.1 GCA_017393285.1 Lachnospiraceae bacterium | reverse complement strand
TAACAGATGTTTTAAAATGTTACATGCGAAAGCGGGTTTGGGAAGGGAGATACCCATATGCCTGCAATATCATAAAAATGAAATGGGAAGCGGAGGTCATAGAGAAAAAAGAAAAAATGCCAACGTTTACTTGACACATCCCTTTTCCTACTGTGGATTGACGAATAGAAAAAAAAGTGCTAGACTGTATCGTACAGTGATGTTAATAATAGTTGCACAAGCAGAAGGCAGGGGGAATTGGTCAGACCTAGTGGATATGGTGCTGACCTATTCCTTTGTCTTGCAAGAAAGGATAAGAATTATGTCATTAAGAGAAGTACCGGTTGTTTTGATTACAGGATATTTGGGTTCAGGAAAGACCACATTGATGCAGCATTTGCTTTCACAGGAGGAACGTAAAGTCGCATTGATTGTCAATGATATGGGAAGTATCAACATTGATGCTTCTTTGTTGAGCAAAACAGGAAATAAAGTGGCGCAGGTAGAACTTGTGGAAATGCAGAATGGCTGTATTTGTTGTACCTTGAAAGATGAGTTTATGGAGCAGATTGAAAGATTGGCGGATGACAAAGAGTTGGAAGCCATTTTCGTGGAGGCTTCCGGTATCAGTGAACCATCTTCCATTGCCGGTGCTTTTGTGACCTATGAGATGTCTACAGATACCAGAGTTTATTTGAAAACGGTAGTTTCCGTAGTGGATGTAGACCGTATTTATAAAGAATTTTTACATAGTCTGGAAGAAGATGATGATCCGGAAGAAGGAGATGTCATCAATTTGATTATGGATCAAATCGAATTTTGCAATGTAATGTTATTGAATAAGACGGATTTACTTTCGGAAGAGCAGTTGCAGGAAGTGAAGACCGGTTTGCGCAACTTGCAAAAAGAAGCAGAAATGATTCCTTGCGTGCAGGGTAAGGTTGACTTGGCAGTATTGATTGATCGGGAAGATTTTGACTTTGATGATTGTTTGGCTTCTAGTAGTGTGCAACAGGCATTAAATGGTTGTGAGCCGGGAGACGAAAATGCCTGTGTAGATGAATACGGTATTTCTTCTTTTGTATATGAGGAGCAACGTCCTTTTAATCGTGATGCTTTCAATAAATTCGTAGATACCTATCCAAATACTTTGATTCGTACAAAGGGATATATTTGGTTCTCGGATGATTGGAATCATATTCAGTTGTTTGAACAGGCAGGAAGAAATGCATCTATTACGGAGTTGACAGAATGGGTTTGTTCTTGGCCGGAAAAGGAAATTGCGGCCTTGGAAGAAGACTTTCCGGATATTCGGGAAGATTGGGATCCGGTATATGGTGATCGTGCCAATCAAATTGTATTTATTGGTAAAGGATATGAAAAGGCAGAAATTATGGAATTGGTCAATGCGTGTTTAGAGAAAGAGTAGGTGTGAAGGTTGATTAAGACATACCTAATAAATGGTTTTTTACAGGCAGGTAAGACTACTTATATTCAAAATTTGTTAAAGCAGGAATATTTTAATACCCAGGAGCGTACTTTACTTTTGGTGTGCGAAGAAGGGGAAACAGAATATGACATAGATGCATTGAAGAAAAATAATGTATTTTTGGTAGAGTTAGATGGAGAAGAGGAATGTAATGCAGATGACATTTATCGGATTGAGAAGGAAATTCGCCCCAACCGCGTGATTGTAGAATATAATGGTATGTGGAAACGGTTAGATAAAGCGTTTCCTTGGTACTGGCTTCCACCAGTGGAGGTTGCAGTATTTGATGCCTCTTGCTTTGAAAATAATCTGCAGAATATGAAATCCTTGGTTGCAGAACAGGTGCGTTATGCGTCTATGGCAGTCTTTAACCGTTGTGACGGGCTGGAGGAACAATTGCCAGCTTTTCGAAGAAATATTCGAGCGGTCAACAGTAGGATTCAGGTGGCATTTGAGGACAAAAACGGGGAAATGGAATTGGAAGCAGATGATGGCTTGCCATATGACTTGTCCGGCAAGGAATTGGAAATAACGGATGACACCTTTCCGGTTTTTTATATGGATGCCATGGAACGTGTGGAACAATATGAAGGAAAACAGGTGCGTTTTGTTGGAAAAATTCTAACAAAGCGGGAAGACAATCCTACTTCGCTGGCAGTTGGTCGGTTGGTCATGACCTGCTGCGCAGAGGATTTGTCTGTATTTGGTTTCGTGTGTGATTTTCCACAGGTGCCTGATTTGGAAGCGGAGGATTGGGTTTCAATCCAAGCTACTGTAAAAAAAGAATATGCAGAAAAGTATCAGATGTGGTATCCGATTTTGCAGGTGCAGACTTATGCAAAATGTCAAGCTCCGGAACAAGATGTGATTGCCCGTATTTTGTAGGTATATGAGTTGTTTTGTTCGTTATGTTTGTGGGTGTTTGCAGGATTGTTAGATAGAAAAAATTACGATGAAAAAATATTATAAATAGACATGAAAATTGATGGGAACTTTTGGAAAAGCGAAAATGCAGTGCGGTATTGACAAAAAGTGGAAAGACTAGTATTCTATATATATGGGGTAACATGACATTGTTTTCTAACTTTATGAGAAAGAGTTGGAAAGCATGAGAATGAGAAGGGAGATATTGCATATGATAGAGTACAAGGACCAGAAGATTGATTTTGACAAGTTAGAAATCAAAGACATTATTGATGTGCATGTATTACAGAGCTTTTTGGATAACTTTGCCATTGCGGTAAACTGTGCGGCTGTATCGGTGGATTTGAATGGACAGGAAGTGACGAAGCCAAGTTATTATAGGGACTTTTGTCAGGAGTATATTCACAAATCAACAGTAGGAGATCAACGGTGTGCAGTCTGTCATAATGAAATGGGTGAAAAAGCTGTAAAACAGGGAAAACCTTATATTGGACATTGTCATGCGGGGCTGATTGATTTTGCTGCGCCAATTATGGTAGAGGGACATCATATTGGTACTGTATTAGGCGGGCAGATTTTAGATAGCCAACCAAATGTTGAAAAAATGAGAGATATGGCACCAGAGTTGGGAATTGCACCAGATGATATTGAGAAGGCTGCTAAGAAAATTGATATTGTTTCTGCTAGAAATATTCAAGCAGCAGCAGAAGTGTTATTTGTAGTTGTAAATTCTATGGCGCAGAGTGGCTATAGCCGTTTGGAAATTGAATATTTATCCAATACATTAGCAGATAATTTTATTCGTATCTCTGAGGTGGTTGAGAATTTGACTAGTTCAGCAGCAGATATTTCTGCAAACCAACAAGTTTTGGAAGCAGAGATTACGGAAGTTGGTACTTTGATTGAGCAGATTGAAAAGATTATGGCTTCTATTATGGATATAGCAAAACGTATTAAGATGATTGGTTTGAACGCTTCTATTGAGGCTGCTAGATTGGGAACAGATGGGCAGGGATTTGCTGTTGTTGCCAATGAGATTCAGCATTTGTCAGCCAATACTACACAAGTTACAGCACAAGTTACTAACTTGAATAAGAGTATTTCAGAAAAGTTAGCAAGTACAGTAGAAAATTCGCAGAAGACTTTAGAGGTTACAGAGAATCAGTCAGCGGAGATGAAGGATTTATATGCGACCATACAAGAATCTGTAAAATTAGCGGAGAATATTCGAGTATTGTTTACAGAGTAAGATAGAACAACAACATAGAGTTGGGTGTGCCTGAGTAATCAGAAGACTGCCGGGAAGAGATTTGTAGCATAGGCTATGGGTCTTTCTTGGTAGTCTTTTTATTATGTAATAGGAAATTGCGATGCAATTTCCTATTACATAAAAAACGCTCCGCGAGGATGCGCAGACCGCGGAGATGGAGTTAATTGCTGCGCAATACCGCAGTCGCGCTAGAGTTTTGCAAGCAAAACTCTTTGTTATTTAGGAAAACCTACTTCTATTTATGGTGGTGTTAGTAGACTGACATGGGGGAATCTGAAAGTGTTTTTTATATGCATATAGCCGAAAAGGTGATGTAAAGTTGATTTTGAGAGTATATGTTACAAGAAAGGACAAAAAGATGTTTCTAATGATTGACAATTATGATTCTTTTACTTTTAATTTAGTATCTTATTTTCAGGAATTGGGGCAGGTGGTGAAAGTGGTGAAAAATGATGCAATCCAGGTAGAAGATTTGATGCAGACTAAGGATTTGGAGGGAATTGTTATTTCTCCAGGGCCCAAAACACCCCAAGATGCAGGAAATTCTTTACAGGTGTTGGAAGCCTTTGCAGGAAGGCTGCCTATTTTGGGGGTCTGTCTGGGACACCAAATCATTGCCCACTATTATAAGGCAAGGGTTGTGAGAGGAAAAATCCCTATGCATGGAAAAGTTACGCCTATACAGCATGTGGGAGAAAATCTTTTTACCCAGCTTCCATCGCATATTATGGTGACCCGCTATCATTCTTTGGTGGTAGCAGATGCGGATTTTCCTGAGGCTTTACAGGTGGATGCCAGAGCGGAGGATGGTGCCATTATGGCAATTTCCCACAAAAGGTATCCGATTTATGGGTTACAGTATCATCCGGAGGCTTGGATGACCCAATGTGGACATGAGGTTTTGAAAAATTTTGTGAGGTTGGCAAAAGCTTGGAATCGGAGTCATGGTTTACCAAATGCCTCTGGCATTTGTGAGAAGGACAATGGCGCGTTCGTGAAATGCTGGTAGAGGAAATGAGAAAGGAACAGACATGATTGTAAAAAAAATCAGTGGTAGAGATTGTGGTAAAGAGCAGAATACAATAGTAAATGAGGAAAGGGAAGATTTCATATTTCAGCTTTCTGCATTTGCAAGCCTTTCTCAATGGCATAGTAGATTGCGAAAGGAGCAGGTGCCTTGTGATTTTTTAGCTTCTGGAATACAAAATGTAGAAGAAGATGAAAAAACTGTAATAAACTTAAATACGGAAAAAGAAAATTTGGCAATCACAGGTAGACCAGAAAGTACACATGTTGGTGTGCATGTGAGAAGCGAAAAAGAAAAGGGAAACTTGGAACTGGGGCAATATTCTATTTTGGGGGCATGGCCATATAAAATTTTTGAAAAAAGGGCTGGAAGGTTTTGGGAAAATGGAGAGGAGAAGGGGGAAGCCTCTTCGGAAGTATTTTTACAACAATTAGGGAAATATTTGAGAAAGCATAAGCGGGAAAATCCTACAAAATTTAAGGATTGGAAGTGGGGGTACTTGCCAATTACAGCTGGAGCCGTTGCCTATTTTTCTTATGATTTTGGGAGAGAGTTGGAAGAAATTCAAAGTCAGCATACGATGGAGGGGGCATTGCCAGATGCCAGAGTGGTCTTTTATGATTTGTTTTTGGTGGAGGAACATGTTACAGGGGATGTTTTTCTTTGTACAGAGGAAAAATTACATAAGTGGGACTGGTATGTTCATAAATTAGAGGAAATGCAGAAAAAAGAAAGAAAGCAGTTGGCATTTCAAAAGAAAGTTGGGGAGGCGAAAGCCCTATTTGCAGATTTCTATACTAGCGACAAGAAGAAGGAGCAGTTGGCACCTTTTGCCTTACGGATGGTTTCTGATTTCCAACCGGAAGAATATCAGCAGGCAATTTTGGATTTGCAAGCCTATATGGGAGCGGGAGATATTTATGTGGCAAATATGACTAGGAGGATCCGTATTGACAGTCCGGCGGAACCACTAAAAGTATTTCAGCAATTGCAAAAAAACAATCCCTCTCCATTTGGGGCGTATATTGATTTGGGAGATGGTCAATTGTTGTGTGCGTCTCCGGAACGTTTTATGCAATTGCGGGATGGGCAAATCAAAACCCGTCCCATCAAAGGGACGAGAAAGAGAGGGGCTACCCCGGAAGAAGATCAAAGGCTGCGACGAGAACTTGCCAATTCGGAAAAAGACAAGAATGAATTACTTATGATTGTGGATTTGGAGAGAAATGATTTAAATCGAATTTGTAAGGCAGGAAGTGTCAAAGTGCAGGAGTTGTATGTGGTAGAGACCTATGCAACGGTTTTTCAATTGGTAGCGGAAATTGTTGGGGAGTTGAGAGAGAATTTGGATGTGACAGATGTTATTCGGTGTGGATTTCCAGGTGGTTCCATTACCGGCGCACCCAAGATTCGATGTATGGAAATTATGGATGCATTGGAACATTCTGCCAGAGGAGCTTATACAGGCACCATTGGATATTTGGCTTTGGACGGGGATTGTGATTTGAATATTATTATTCGAACTGCCCTGCATCGAAATGGCAGTTACCATATTGGTGTGGGGGGCGGAATAACGGTAGAATCAGACCCCGTATTCGAGTATGAAGAAACCTGTCAAAAGGCAAAAGCTGTGGTTGCGGCTATTTGGGAGGCAGAGAAATAAAAGGGTGTATTTTTGTAACCAGTCAGTTTCTAAATGGAAGGGATAAGCTTATTTACAAAGGCTGGCTTACTTTTGGAAAAGTGCAGAATCTAGGCTGGAGGCTTAGGTCTGGATTTTATTTTTGGAAAGTGTAGTCTCTAGGAAAAAAATATGAATGATAATCAGGAGCGTGAAAAATGGAATTAATACAGGTGAATGAAAAATATATTCCGGATGAAGGATATTATTTTGGAAATGGACTTTTTGAAACCATACATGTAGTTGCAGGGCAACCGTTACGTTTGTCACGACATCTTGCACGCATGACCAAGAGTGCCATTGCTTTGGGCTTTTTGGAGGCAGACAGGGCACCGGTTTTTTATCAGGAATTAAAGGAAAAAATACTTTCTCATTTGGAAGGCCGATGGAAAGGAAAGCAGCTACCGGCGGATGTAGTGTTAAAAGTGGCATATGCCTGTGGAACTTTGCATTTTCAAATGAGAGAAAATACTTACACAGAAGAAGATTATGAACGGGGGTTTGCAGTGGAGTTTAGCAAAATTTTGCGGAATGAAACCTCACCTTTTACCTATCATAAAAGTTTAAATTATGGCGACAATATCAGAGAAAAACGACGGGCACATATAGAAGGCTTTGATGAACCTATTTTCTTGAATACAAGGGGAGAAGTCACAGAGGGCGCCACTACCAATATTTTTTTAATCAAGGATTATGTGATTTATTATCCGCCGGTTTCTTCCGGATTATTAGCAGGCACTATGCGAAGTGAGTTGCTGGACTTTTTTTTAACAAGGCAGGAACAGGATTTTGACGGTAATGACCAAGTATGCAGCCAGTATCAATTACAGGAAAAGATTTTGTATCCGCAGGATATCAAGGAAGCGGAGGATATGTTTTTGACCAATGCCTTACTTGGTGTGATGCCGGTGTGGCGTTGCCAGGAAACAGTATTTGCCAGAAGGTCAAAAATCCTAACAGTGCTTCAGGAAATGTTCTAAGGAAACCAGCTATTTTTATGAACTTTTGTTCTGAAGTGACCAGTCCTTCTCTTGCTCTTTTATTTGGTACTTTATGCATGGCTCGGCTGAAGGGTTACAGACTGCAGGTGGGTTTATTTTTAAATGATTGACTTGCCATACATCTTGGATTACAATAGCATAAGGTTGCAAGAGAGTCCGGTTACGATAGGAGCTAAAGACTTTTCTGTGTGGCTTAATAATGAATATATACCAAATAATCCAGATAAAGTATGGATTAAAGATGTATATTCAAAAGCAGTAAAACAATCTTTAGAAAATGCACATATGGCATATACAAGATTTTTCAAAGGCAAATCCAAATTCCCTAAATTTAAGAAAAAGGGGAAGAATGAGCCTAAAATGTATTTTGTCAAGAATAATAAAACAGACTGTATATGTGAAAGACATAGGATAAAGATACCATCATTAGGCTGGGTGCAGCTAAAAGAAAAAGGTTATATACCTACAACTAAAGACGGATGGAAAATCAAAAGCGGTACAGTATCCATCAAAGCAGACAGATACTACGTATCAGTCCTTGTTGAAATTCCTGATGTCAAGATTGCCAATAATAGCAATGGCGGTATAGGAATTGACTTAGGTTTGAAAGACTTGGCGATTGTTTCAAATGGGAAAACATACAAGAATATCAATAAGTCAGCAAGATTAAGAAAAATTGAAAAACAACTGCGTAGAGAACAAAGGTGTCTATCACGCAAGTATGAAAATTTTAGGAAAGGAGAGTCCACTCAGAAAAATATACAAAAACAAAAGCTTAAAGTACAGAAGCTTCATCATAAGATAAACAATATCCGTACGGATTACATCAATAAGACAATAGCTGAGATAGTGAAAACCAAGCCGTCTTATATAACTATTGAGGACTTGAATGTGTCGGGAATGATGAAGAACCGGCATCTTTCAAAAGCTGTTGCATCGCAGAAGTTTTATGAATTTAGAACTAAACTAAAAACAAAATGTGATGATAACGGTATTGAACTTAGGATTGTAGACAGATGGTATCCTTCATCAAAAATATGCCATTGCTGCGGTAATATCAAGAAAGATTTAAAACTTTCAGATAGAATTTATCGATGTGACTGCGGTTATGTTGAAGATAGAGATTTTAATGCAAGCCTAAATCTTAGAGATGCCAAAACTTACGAAATTGCATAACTAAAGCAAACGTAAGTATGTACTGTGGGCTATCGCAGGAATTTACGACTGTGGAGTGTACAAGAACTTGTGAGTAGCGTATTGCTTGCAATCGCCAAAGCATACACGTTGAAGCAGTAAGAAGTACTCGTGAGGGCTTCAATTTCTCGATGTGTTAAGTGTATTTAAACACATTTTGAGTGGCAGAGCAAAATGAAGATCACAGTGATAAATG
>JAFORL010000171.1 GCA_017393285.1 Lachnospiraceae bacterium | reverse complement strand
TTGTTGACTGCATATAAGAATGCAGGTGGAGATATAGATCTTGAGAATGCATTGGTTGAGATGCAGAGCAGAGGTAAAAGTGTTCCAGGTGGAGCCTGTGGTTTTTGGGGTGCTTGTGGCGCGGGTATCAGTGCAGGAATGTTTGTATCCATCATTTCAAAAGCAAGTCCACTGACAGAAGAATCCTGGGGATTATCTAACCTTATGACATCAAAGGCTCTTGGCGAGATTGGAAAAATCGGTGGTCCTAGATGCTGCAAGAGGAATTCTTATCTTTCGATTTTAACAGCCATTGATTTTGTGAAGGAACACTTTGAAATCGAGATGGAAAAGGAGAAAGTTGTTTGCATTCATTTTGGTTCAAATAACCAGTGTATTGGAGGCCGTTGTCCTTTTATAGAGGGGTAAAATATGAGCGTTACATTATCACCATTACAACAATCAGACAGAGAGCAATTCATACTGGATAACCAGGAGGCCTTTAACTATGGTGCTATGGAAGAATTTGGTATGAGGGATAATCACTTTGAAGAGGATGAGCAGATTATCTCTCGTGAAACCATAGAGAAGTCTATCGATGGAGGAGAAGCTTATCGCATCATGGAAGATGGCAAGCCTGTAGGCGGCGTCATTATCAAGGTAGAAGGTAAAAAGGGAGATTTGGATATCCTCTTTACATCTCCAAAGATTCACAGTAAAGGGATTGGCTATGCGGCCTGGTGCGAGGTTGAAAATCTTTATCCTGAAGTGAAGGTGTGGGAGACAGTCACTCCTTATTTTGAACAACGCAATATTCATTTCTATGTGAATCGTTGTGGATTTCATATTGTAGAATTCTATAACAGTCATCATCCTGGTCCACATGATCCAGATATGACTGAGCAGATGGATGAACAGTTTCCAGATGGAATGTTTCGATTTGAAAAGAAGATGAATGAAAGTTGCCTTGGCGATGTACCAAAGTATTCTCTAAATGCTTTATAGAAATTGCTGTTATTGCTGTAACTCAGCATGGCAGCTATTTTTTTAATAATACATTGACAATCATCCATGTATGTGATGAAAAATTCAGAGTTATTTTCCTCAAGAGAGAAGTTAAAAAATGAAATAACATTGCAAAACGCCCCTTATTAGTGTATAATATATTCTGCTAATTTGGGGCTTCTTTAACTTAGAAAGGAGCCATAAATGAGAAAAAATCTCAAAGGAAAGGAGATTGGAGTGGGAATTGTCCAGCGTTCCAACGGAACTTATATGGCAAGATTTGTCGATAAGTTCGGTAATCGCAGACAAAAGAAATCGAAAAAGCTTCAAGAAGTAAGACAGTAAGACCTAATACGTTCAGAAGAAGTTCTTAGAAGCTGTGGTTGGATACAGCTATAAGAATCAGTACCGATTCGTATTACAGACCGGACTTCGTACAGGTGCGCTTATAGGACTTAAGTGGAGTGACATCGACTTCGAAAATCGTACTATGAAAATGCATTGAGTGCGGGGTGAAACCCAAAACACTGCAGAGGATATTAGGCCATTCCAACATCGGAATTACAATGAATCTATACGTACATATTACGGAAGATGCAAAACAAAGAGAGATAGACCTTGTGGCTGACGCGTTAAAAGTGGTATAAAACTTAATGCGAAACAAAAACAGATGGTGCCCGACGTGGTGCCCGGTAGAAATCGCAAAACGCGCAAAGCCCGTAAAATAAAGAAAAATCAAAGGAGAAATATATATTATGAAATTAGGAATCGTTGGACTACCAAATGTAGGAAAAAGTACATTGTTTAACTCGTTGACAAAGGCTGGTGCTGAGTCAGCAAACTATCCGTTTTGTACCATTGATCCCAATGTGGGAGTGGTAACTGTACCAGATGAGAGATTAAACAAGTTGGATGAGATGTACCATACAAAAAAAGTCGTTCCAGCTGTGATTGAATTTGTGGATATTGCAGGTTTGGTAAAGGGTGCTTCTAAGGGAGAAGGACTTGGAAATCAGTTCCTTGCAAATATTCGTGAGACAGATGCAATCGTGCATGTGGTACGTTGTTTTGAAGATAGCAACATTGTACATGTAGATGGTTCCATTGACCCATTGCGTGATATTGAGACTATTAATTTGGAATTGATTTTTTCTGATGTGGAAATTTTAGAACGTCGATTGGCTAAATTGGGAAAAGGTGCCAGAAGTGATAAGTCTTTGGCAAAAGAATTTGATTTGGTGGATCGCTTAAAAGCACATTTGGAAGAAGGCAAGATGGCTAAGAGCTTTGAAACACAGAACGAAGAAGAGGAAGAATTAATTAAAACATACAATCTTCTTACAATTAAGCCGGTTATTTATGCTGCAAATGTAATAGAAGATGATTTGGCCGATGATGGTGCCTCCAATGCAAATGTGCAGCGAGTGAGAGAATATGCTGCGTCTGAAAATTCAGAAACTTTTGTAATTTGTGCCCAGATTGAACAGGAAATTGCTGAATTGGAAGAAGATGAAAAGAAAGAGTTTTTGGAGGATTTGGGAATTGCGGAATCCGGTCTTGAAAAATTAATCAAAGCTAGTTATAGCTTGTTGGGATTGATT
Source organism: Lachnospiraceae bacterium (assembly GCA_017393285.1). GTDB lineage: Bacteria > Bacillota > Clostridia > Lachnospirales > Lachnospiraceae > CAG-411. The sequence goes on along the minus strand of JAFORL010000171.1, from coordinate 3,863 downwards.
AGTTTCTTGACTGCCGGAGAGGATGAATGTCGTGCCTGGACTATTACCAAAGGTACCAAAGCACCACAGGCAGCAGGAAAGATTCATACTGATTTTGAGCGTGGATTTATTCGTGCGGAAACAGTGAGTTATGAACATTTGATGGAATGTGGTTCTATGGCTGCAGCAAAAGAAAAAGGTTTGGTTCGTTCGGAAGGAAAAGAGTATGTGGTACAAGATGGAGATATTATCTTGTTCCGCTTTAATGTGTAAGGAAAGCAAAAAACTACTTGTATTGAGTAGTATTTTAGATGGGCAAGCTAGAATTGTGAAGCTCGGATAACAACTGAAAAAATAGTACTGGTCGTGTACCGGATAGTAACCAAAACTCCTTATGTAGAGTGGGAAATGTACCCCTACTTCTACATAGGGAGTTTTTTTGCTTTTTTTTGTTCTGTTTATCCGGCACTTTAGAAATGACTTGGCTGAAGGGTTATTTTTGTTGTAAAGAAATACGGAAAAGTAGTTGAAAGTTTATTAAAAATGAAGTAAAATAAAGTATAAGTGGTGGAAAGTGGTGGAAAGTGGTAGAAAATGTTTCTTGACTGAGAAAGAGTGGGGGAAGAAGCATAATGACCACAATCTATGCACTAGGTACGTAAGAAAATGTCTAAGAGGGAAGCAAAGGTAGGTGAGTCTGCTATGTTTATGGGTGAATATAATCATTCTATTGATACCAAAGGAAGAATTATTGTACCAGCGAAGTTTCGAGAAGAATTAGGGGAAAGCTTCGTGGTAACATTGGGTTTAGATGGATGTTTATTTTTATACCCACAAACAGAGTGGGAACTTTTTGTGGAACAGTTAAGACAATTGCCGGGAAATCGCGATGCAAGACAGTTACAACGTTACTTTCTTGCTGGCGCCAGCACGTGTGAGGTAGATAAACAGGGACGTATTCTGATACCCACGAAGCTGAGAGATTATGCACAGTTAGAAAAAGAAGTTGTGTTTGTAGGTGTACTTGGCAAGATTGAAATTTGGAGCAAAGAACAATGGGATGCCAACAATGATTTTGGAGATGTAGAGGCTATGGCAGAGAATATGTCTGCATTAGGTATTAGCTTCTAGTTTTAGATTATGGCGGAGGAGTGACGATGGAATTTAAACATGTATCCGTTTTGTTAGAAGAAACGGTTTCGCAATTACAGGTGAAACCAGACGGAATTTATGTGGATGGTACTTTAGGTGGTGCTGGACATGCATTTCAAGTCTGCAAACAGTTAAATGCAAAAGGGCGTTTTGTCGGCATAGATCAGGATGAAGCGGCAATTATAACAGGGACAGAACGATTGGCTGCGTTTGGAGATCGGGTTACCATTGTTAGAAGCAATTATTGTAATATGCCACAAGTGTTGGCAGAGTTGGGAATTGAAAAGGTAGATGGTATTGTATTGGATTTAGGTGTATCTTCCTATCAATTGGACACGGCAGAAAGAGGGTTCTCCTATAAAGAAGATGGTCCTTTGGATATGCGTATGGACAAAAGACAGACTTTGACCGCGAGAGATATTGTGAATACCTACAGTGAGCAGGAATTGTTTCGTATTATTCGAGATTATGGTGAGGACAAGTTTGCAAAGAATATTGCTAAACATATTGTTCGGATGCGGGAAGAAAAACCCATCGAGACTACTTATGAATTAAACGAAGCCATCAAGGCAGCGATTCCTATGAAGATACGAAAGAATACCGGACATCCGTCTAAGAAAACATTTCAGGCAATTCGTATTGCTTTGAATAAAGAATTAGAAGTTTTGCAGGATACCTTGCAGGATATGATTGATTTACTTGCAGAAGATGGTAGAATTTGTATCATAACCTTTCATTCTTTAGAAGATAGGATTGTAAAAAGTATCTTCCGGAAAAATGAGAATCCATGTATTTGTCCACCTAATTTTCCTGTATGTATGTGCGGGAAAAAGTCAAAAGGACGAGTAATCACCAGAAAGCCGATTTTGCCATCGGCAGAGGAGATGGAAGAAAATCGCAGATCGAAAAGTGCGAAATTAAGAGTGTTTGAGAAACACACAGAAGGTTAGGAAGTAGAGGGTAATTATGGAAGAGAGAAGAAGACAGTATCATAAAATGAATTATATGCAGTATATGGATGGGAATGCCGTAAGAAAATTAGAGGTTGCAGAAGAAATTGCAGAACCTTATGAGAGACCGGAGCGAAGACAAGAACCTAGTATTGCGCCCAAAAAGAAAAAACATACGAGTAAGGGGAATGCGAGAGCCATCAGGGGAATGGACACAGTTATGGTATGTTTTTTGACAGTGGCAATCTGCATTACTGGATTTATGTGCGTCAAATTTTTGGAAACCCAGGCAAAACTTACTTGTATGAATAGCCAAATTTCCGATTTGCAAAAAGAAATTGTTGCACTGAAAGAAGAAAATACGACAGAAAAGAATGCAATCACTGCACAAGTGGATTTGGATGACATATATAAAACGGCAACAAAAAAATTGGGTATGGTACATCCAAAGAAAAGTCAGATTATTACCTATAAGAGTACCAAGAGTGATACTGTGCAACAATATGGTGATATTCCTGATGATAAGAAAAAAGGTTTGTTAGAAAGTATCTTAGGTGGCGAATAATTACATGGAAAATAGAACGACACAGAGAAACAGAGGAAAGAGAAAAAAGATTTTTACAAGAGCAATGCAAAACACGTTATTTTGGTGCTTTGCATTGATTGTGGTTTGTTTTGTGGGGTTATTGTTTCGATTGGGGTATATCCATCAGAATTATGGAAAACAATATACCAAAAAAGCTTTGAGCCAGCAAACATATGTCAGTACAGCTTTGGCATATAAACGAGGAGATATTTTAGATCGAAATAATACAAAGTTGGCTACGAGTCAATTGCTGTACAATGTCTTTATTGATCCTAAATTGATTATAGAGGCAGAGGGAACAGAGAAAACTGCCAGTGCCATGGCTTCTTGTTTTTCTGTTTCTAAGGAGGAAGTGGTTGCGGAAATTACAGAGCATCCAACTTCTCAGTATCGTGTAATTTTAAAAGATGTGGAAAAGGATCAAGTAGAAAAGTTTCAAGACTTGGTTGCAAAAGAAAAGGCCTTATGTAAAAAGAATAAGGAAAAATTGCAAATCCTTGGGGTAAATTTTGAGAAGAAATACAAACGAATCTACCCACAAAACAGTTTGGCTTGTAGTGTGATTGGTTTTTCTAGTGCTAACAATGAAGGATTGTGGGGACTAGAAAATCAATATAATAAAGAATTAAATGGTATTGCAGGTCGGTCTTACGGATATTATAGTGCTAATGAAGAGTTGGATCGAACAGTGAAGGCGGCAGAAGATGGCAATTCTATTGTGACCACCATAGATACCAATATACAGGGAATTGTAGAAAAAAAAGTAGATATATTTATGCAGAAGACAGGTGCTAAGCAAGCGGCTGTTCTTGTCATGAATCCCAATACAGGAGAGATTTATGCTATGACCTCCAATATTCATTATGATTTAAATAATGCTTTTGATCTGACACAAGTGTACAAAGAAAGTGATGTTGCAAATTTAACAGAAGAAGAAAAAAGCGATTTGTTAAATCAAATGTGGAGTAATTTTTGTGTGAGTTATGGTTATGAACCAGGTTCAACCTATAAACCTTTGACGGTGGCTGCAGCTTTGGAAGAAGGGATTGCCACAGACAATAGTTGGTATGTTTGTGATGGTGGTGAGACTTATGGTAACAAACATATTTCTTGTGTGTCTAAATTTGGTCATGGTTCGTTGAATTTGGAGCAATCCTTGATGAAGTCTTGTAACGATGTTATGATGCAGTTGGCAG
>JAFORL010000170.1 GCA_017393285.1 Lachnospiraceae bacterium | reverse complement strand
CATTTGGAACCAGATGAAACACAAAGTGTAAAGGGGAACTTTGAGCAGGGGTAATGAGGGCTTGTCATTTGAGAAATCATATTGCATAAAGCTATAAGACTTTTGTAAACAAAGTTTTATGGCTTTTTTATTTTGTAATAGAAAATTGCGATGCCCTATAAACGCTCCGCGAGGATGCGCAGACCGCGGAGATGGAGTTAATTGCTGCGCAATACCGCGGTCGCGCTAGAGTTTTGCAAGCAAAATGCTTTGTTCTTTTGAAAGTGTTATCCGTAGATCTGTTCGTGCAAGCTTACTTGCTAAAAAATATCTATTTGATAACCAGACCTGTATGAGTAAGTAGCCCTTTAGGGCGGATTGCAAATACGGAATCACCTGCGTTAGCAGTTGGTTTTAAAGTAAACCTGACAAGCATTCGTTTTTTGGTCTTCGTCGATAAGGGGTGATGATATGGATCAGGAAAAGTTACAGTCATTTATAAATGAACATGTGTCTGAGATGGTACTGGTAATGAATGCGGATGGCATCATAGAACATGCCAGTGCCAGTGCCAAAGCCGGTATGGGATGGCATTCTTTGGAAGGCGCAAAAATAGAAGAAATTTTCCCAAATGAGTGGAATGCACAGTGGAAAGTGGGAATTTTGGAAGGCATTCAATTTGGTGAAGGATATAGTTGGATGGCTTATCGTGAAAATAGGACTTGTTTTAATGCTTATGTACGTGTCTTTTATTTCGAAAAATGCTTATTCTTTTTCTGTAAAGATGCTTCACAGCGGGATTTATTAGAAAAAAAATTAGTACAGGCACAGGAAGAATCCGATGTGGCAGATAAAATAAAATCGGAATTTGTGGCTAATGTGACGCATGAATTGCGAACACCAGTCAATGGAATTTCGGGCAATGTAAAAGAATTGCAGGAGATGGAAACAGATTCTAAAAAATTAAAGTTGCTGGACTTTGTGCAACAGGGCTGCCGAAACATGAATGCCATTATCAATAATATTTTGGATTTTTCAAAATTAGATGCCGGAAAATTCAATTTGGAAATGCAGGAATTTGAACTGGAGCATATGATAGAATTTGTGCGAAGTAATCATAAAAATAAAATGACAGAGAAAGGGCTGGATTTTGTAATCAATGTATCGCCGGAGGTGCCAAAACGTATTATTGGGGACGAGTTGCGAATTGGGCAGATTCTCAATAATTTGCTATCCAATGCATACAAATTTACTTCTGTCGGTAAAATATCTGTCGATGTGGTGAAAACAGCGCAATTTGAAAATCGGGCAGAACTTTTTTTTTATGGTTATGGATACAGGAATTGGTATTAAGAAGGCTGATCAGGACAAACTCTTTCATAGTTTTTCACAGGTGGATGCCTCTATTAGCAGGAGGTATGGTGGTACCGGCTTGGGACTCAATATCTGTAAGCAGTTGACAGAACTGATGGACGGAGATATTCAAGTGGAAAGCGAGGAAGGCAAGGGCAGTAATTTTACTTTTCATATTTGGGTAGAACTTCCACAGGGAGCGGAACAGGAAACTGCGGAAAGTATGGATGTAGACGCTTTGATGCAAAAAATACATCACCTGGCGGAACAGGAAAATACAGAAAAGGTATGGGAGTTTGGTACTACTGAGAATAAAGAGGAGTTAAATAAAAAAATGTCCCGATTGATTATCTGTATTGAGATGGAAAATTGGGAAAAGGCAGAAATGTTTATGGATGGAGTCAGACAGTTGACGGAACATGGACCGAAAGAAGTAAAAACGGCTGCATTGCGATTGAAGATGGCTGTGCAAAAGGCGAATCAGGAAAAAGCAGAAGTGGCCTATCATATATTAGAAGGGTTATTGGAAGACGAGAATCTGTGAGGAAACAGAAAGAATCACTTGAACATGTGCAAGCAGATGGAATTTGACAATCTATAAATTGTCCAAAAGGAATAACAGATTGCTTTATGGTGGTTCTGTTACAGACTTGGATAAAAGAAGGGGGATGATGGTTTGGCTGATGAAAAGATATTAATCGTAGATGATGTAGAAACCAATCGTTTTACATTGCGAGATATTATCATTGGATTAGGATATACACCTATTTTGACAGAGCATGGGGAACAGGCATTGAAAGTGGTAGAACGTGTTCCTATCTCTTTGATTATTTCAGATGTGGCTATGCCAGTGATGGACGGATATGAATTTTGCACCCGTATAAAAGAAAATCCTTCCACCAGACATATTCCTGTTATTTTTATTTCTGCTTATGATGACCCAAAGGACATTGTGAAGGGCTTTGAAGTAAATGGAGAAGATTATATCACAAAACCCTTTATTCCAGAGGTGGTAAAAGCAAGGGTGCAGCTGCATTTGAAAGTAGCAGAAAGCAATCGAAAATTACAAGATATGAACCGTAAGTTACATACTTCTGTGGAAGAACAAATGAAACAAAATGAAACAGAGCGACAAAATGTCTTGTATGCTTTGCTTCGAGTTTTGCAGGAGACGCCTTGTTACGATAAGGAGGAGATGGAACGGTTGTCTTATAACTGTCATATGTTGGCAGCTGCTTTGCAATTATCTGGTAACTATGGAGATCGGGTTTCTGATTTGTTCATTCAATCTTTGGAAATTGCCGCACCTTTGTGCGATTTGGGAAATGTAGGTATACCTACGGATATCGTGATTAAATTCCCGGCATTGCATGAGGAGGAGGCAGAAATTTATAGAAATCATCCCATTATCGGCGCAGATATTTTAGGAGATTTAAATAAAAATAGTAGCTATAATGACTTTTTGAAAATGAGTATTTCGCTTGCCAGAAGTCATCATGAAAACTGGGATGGCTCTGGTTATCCAGATGGACTGAAAGGGGAGGAAATTCCTTTGGAAGCACAAATTGTTGCAATTGTTCGAAGGTTTGGGAGGGTTGTGAAGCGATTGCCGGACGGAAGTATGGATTTAGAGGCTGCATGGGAACAGATGGATCCTTTGATTGGTATTGCTTATAATCCGGAAATCTATGAGATTTTGAAAATGATTGCCAAGCAGTTACGTTAAAGAATAAAAAAGGGGATATGCTTATGATGCAGGAGAAGGATTTTTTGTGGCTTGCTTCCTACATGAAAGATACCTATGGCATTGATTTGCATAAAAAGAAAGAGATTGTAGAAGGAAGACTGGAGCCATACTTACATAGAAATGGATATGTGAATTATCAGGTGTGGATGGAAGAATTAAAGAAAAAAACTTCCGGCAGGCTGGAAAAAGAACTGGTAGATTTGCTCACCACCAATCATACATTTTTTATGAGAGAGTTTTTGCATTTTGATTATATGCGTCAGGTGGTGTTGCCTTATCTCAAGCGAAAAGAGGAGAAAAGAAGAGATTTGGCCATTTGGTGTGCTGCGGCTTCTACAGGACAGGAACCCTATATGATTGCCATGTTGTTGCGAGAGTATTTTGGCTTGGACTACGATGCTTGGGATACGCAGGTGTTAGCTACAGATATTTCAGAGGAAGCATTGCGTAAGGCTGTAAAAGGGGAGTACAGTCGGGAGCAAATTCAGGAATTGCCGGACCAATGGCGAAGGCGTTTTCTTAAAAAAATGCCAGATGGAGAACACTTTGTGGTGACAGATGACATTAAATCGCAGGTAATATTTCGGAAATTTAATCTGATGGAAGCCTTTCCGTTCCGAAGAAAAATGCATGTGATTTTTTTGCGAAATGTGATGATTTATTTTGATGCAAAGACAAAAAGAGAATTGTTAGAGAAAATTTATGAACAATTGTTACCGGGAGGATATTTATTTATTGGCAGAACGGAAAGTTTAGAAAGAAATTATGTACCATTGGAAATTATACAGCCTTCTATTTTTCGAAAGCCTGGTTGAAAGTGAACAGACATCATAAATGTGCCTGTAGAGTAGTCATCGTCAGATATAAAAGTAAAAAATGATAGGGAAGAGGTGGAGATACATGCATACAATTCGAGTATTGGTAGTGGAGGATTCCTATGTGTTTCGGGAAGTGCTGGTGCGGGCGCTTTCTAAAGTGGAAGGAATTGAAGTGGTAGCTACAGCACGTGATGCGTATCAGGCGCGTGATGCTATTTTAGAATATAAGCCTGATGTTATGACTTTGGACTTGGAATTGCCTAAAATGAGTGGACTGGAATTTTTGGAAAAGTTGATTCCGCAATATCCTTTGCCGGTTGTTGTCATTAGCTCCTTGAGTGATAAGGTGTTTGATGCCATGAAGGCAGGTGCGGTAGATTTTGTGGTGAAACCCCTTGAACAGAGTCGGGAAGCCATACATGCATTTGCAATGAAGGAATTACCAGAAAAAATAGTGATTGCATCCACTGCATATGTTGGTTCTCGCAAGCGGGTGGAAAAAGAAAAAAAAGAGGTAACCAGTATTCCTCAAAAAATACCACATACTTTGGGGAAAGACTTTGTAGTTGCTTTGGGTGCTTCCACAGGAGGTACAGAGGCAACAGCACATGTGCTGAAGGAATTGCCGGAAAATATGCCGGGAATGGTTATTGTACAACATATGCCAAAGGGTTTTACGGAAATGTATGCAAACCGACTGAATCAGCAAAGTCGTCTGCAGGTGAAGGAAGCCAAAACGGGAGATTTGGTTTTGCCGGGCACAGCGTTGATTGCACCAGGTGGTGATGCCCATATGGAATTGGTGAATATGAATGGAACCTTTCAGGTGCGGATTAAAAAAGCGCCGAAAGTCAATGGACATTGTCCATCTGTAGATGTCTTGTTTCATTCGGTAGCAAATCAAGCAAAGAATCAAGCACTAGGTATTATTTTAACTGGCATGGGAGGAGATGGCGCCAAGGGATTGTTGGAAATGCGTCAGGCCGGTGCACATACCATAGGGCAGGATGCCAGTACCTGTGTGGTATACGGCATGCCAAAGGTTGCTTTTGATTTGGGTGCTGTAGAGTATCAGGAAAAATTACAAAATATAGCAAAAAGAACTTATCAAATATTACAACTTTAAGGTGAGGTGAACTTTATGAAAATTTTATTAGCGGAAGATGATTATGTAACAAGAAAAGCAATGGATAATTTTTTATCAAAGTATGGAGAGTGCGAGGTGACTGTAGACGGTATGGAAGCAGTGGATGCTTTTATGCTGGCAATGGAGGAAGAGGAGCCTTATGATTTAATTTGTTTGGATATTATGATGCCTGTGATGGATGGGTATCAGGCTTTGATGGCTATTAGAAATTTGGAGAAAGAAAGAAATATTCCAAAGGAAGAACAGGTAAAAGTCATTATGACTACAGCTTTGAATGATGAAAAAAATGTTAAAATGGCCTTTGATTTAGGTTGTACCATTTATTCAGGAAAACCAATTGACCAGGTAAGGTTTGAACAGGCTTTGAAAAAACTCGGTTTGATAGAATAAGATGGGAAAGGGGAGAGTAGCATGGCGGAGGAATTTAACACAGAAGGAATGCTCGATATGTACCTGTTCGAAAACGGGCAACTGTTAGAGCAATTACAAGAAATTGTGTTGGAACAAAAAGATGCAGATGGTTTTGATGAAGAAAGTATGAATGAAATATTTCGAACCATGCATACCATAAAAGGTTCTTCGGGTGTCATGATGTTTGAGGGGATTACAGCATTGGCACATAAGTTAGAAGATGTATTTTATTATTTGCGTGAATCGCATCCGGAGCATGTACCACATATGGAGTTGGTGACCCATGTATTGGATGTGGCAGATTTTATTTCAGCAGAAATGGAAAAATTGCAAAATGGTGAGAGTGCTGACGGAGATCCAAAGAAACTCATTGCCGGTTTAGATAAGTTTCTGGCTTCTATCAAGGGTGAAACAAAGAAAGAAAAGGAAAATATCATCAAGAAAAATGTACATGAGGAGCCAACCCAGTTTTACTTGGCACCTATGTATACGGAAGCCAGTCATTTTTATAAAATATATCTTACCTATAGTGAAGGAATTGAATTGGCAAATGTGCATGCTTACAAGGCTGTCTATGCCTTGAAGGAAATGGCAGAAGATGTGTTATATTTGCCAGAGGATATTTTGACCAATGAAAAAAGTGCAGATGAAATCATGGAAAATGGTTTCAAAATTTTACTGCAGGCCCAATGTACAGAAGCAGATATCCGAGCAGTCATTCGAGAAGGCTATGAGTTGGAAAAAGTCGAGATTTGTGAATGTACACCTGCTGAGTTTGGTAGAGGTTTTGACTGTTTTGGCTCTGAAATACAGATTACTTTGGATTCAGCTGAAAAGGATGTAAAGGAAAAGGAAGAAAAGCCAAAAACCAGAGTGGAAAAACCTATGGCACCGGGTGATTTTGTCATTGAATCCAAAGGTCCGGGCAAACAGAAAAAATTGGCAAAGGATAAGGCTAGGAAGCAGGAAAAAGCCAGCTTTATCAGTGTAGATGTCAATAAGATGGATATGTTGATGGATTTGATTGGTGAGTTGGTTATTTCCGAATCGGTGGTATTGCAAAATCCGGATTTGCGGGTACCGGGATTAAAATTGGATAATTTTAATAAGGCTGCGGCACAGATGGCAAAGATTTCAACGGATTTACAGAATGTAATTATGAGTATGCGAATGGTACCATTGACCAATACTTTTCAAAAGATGAACCGTATTGTCTTTGATGCATCTAGAAAATTGGGAAAAGATGTGGAATTTCAGATGGTGGGCGACACCACAGAAGTGGATAAAAATATCATTGAGCATATTTCAGATCCACTGATGCATTTGGTGCGAAATTCTGTGGACCATGGTATTGAGGAAAATGAAGAACGTGCCAAAAAAGGAAAGAAGGACAAGGGGAAAATCACCCTTTCTGCAAAAACAGAATCTGGTAAAGTCTGGATTGGGGTGACGGATAACGGCGCTGGGCTGGACAGAAAAAAGATTCTGGAAAAAGCGAAAAAACAAGGCTTGCTGGATCCAACAAGAGATGAAAATACGTATTCGGATAAAGAGGTATATCAGTTTATTACCCTGCCAGGTTTTTCTACCAATGACAAAGTAACGGAATTGTCAGGTCGAGGGGTAGGTATGGATGTTGTGGTATCCAACCTGCAGGCAATTGGAGGCAGTTTGGAAATTGAGAGTATTCCGGGAGTAGGTAGTACCATGAATATGAAGATTCCACTGACCCTTGCCATTATTGATGGTATTGTAATGGAGGTAGGAGATTCCTCCTTTGTTATGGAAACTGGTATTGTAAAAGAATTTGTGGGAATTCGTGATAATCAGATTGTACAGGAACCGGATGGAAAAGAATTTGTTATGATTCGCGGAGAAGGATATCCGGTACTTCGAGTGGGTGAGTGGTATGGCATGAAAAATTATCACGCAGATACAGAAGATGGCATGCTGGTTATTATAGAGGTAGATAAACAGATTGTGTGTCTGTTGGTAGACCGTCTGGTAGGCAAGCAGGAAATTGTGGTAAAGCCAATTCCAGAGTATGTGAAGAAAGTCAAAGGTCTATCAGGTTGTACCCAATTAGGAGACGGAAGTATTGCTTTGATTATAGATGCAGCCGGTTTGTTAGAATAAGAAAGGAGGGGGCTTATGGGTAATACAGAGGAAGAAGGAAAGGAAAAAGAACAGCAAAAATATGTTACTTTTCAGTCCGGAAATGAATTTTTTGGTATTCAAATTCAATATGTCAATGAAATCATCGTATTTCAACAGATTACGGAGATACCGGAGTGTGCCTCTTATATCAAAGGTTTAATTAATTTAAGAGGAAAAATCATACCGGTAGTAGATGTACGTTTACGATTTGGAAAAGAGGAAGTTCCTTACAATGATCGAACCTGTATTATTGTTTTAAATGTCAATGGTATGGTGGTAGGTTTGATTGTGGAGAAAATCGCAGAAGTGGTGGAAATTCCAGATGAAAATATTTTTCCATCACCTACTATTGGAAAAGGGGATGCGTCACATCATGTATTTGTAAAATCCATTGGTAAAATAGGGAATTCTGTAAAATTACTTTTGGATCCGGAACGGTTGTTAAATGATGAGGACGTAGCGGCAATAGAACAAATGGATACGCAGAAAAGTGCAGAGACAGGAGAGTGATTATATGCTAAAGGATTTGAATGTGAAAACAAAATTAATTGGGGGGCTTTTGCTTATTGATGTTTTAGCCATGACTGCTATATATACCGGATATTATACTTCTAAAATGTTAATTTCCGGCGTTGATGATTCCGCTATGTATTTGGGAAAATCTCAATTCTGTATTATGTTACTATTTTTAGCTATGGTAGCAGCTACTGTATTTATCGCTTTTGGTGTCATCAGAGTATTATGTAAAGACATCAATACCTTATGTAAAGATGCAGAAAAGATAGCACTTGGTGATTGTAATATAGCAATTAAAAAACGTTCCAATGATGAAATTGGACAGTTAGCAGAGCGTTTTCAGAAAATTGTAAATAATAGTCGTGAACAAGCTCTTTTAGCAGAGAAAATTGCAAATGGAGATTTGACTGTAAAGGTAACGCCGCATTCTGATGCAGATGTGTTAGGAAAAGCCTTGGAAATGTTTGTGAATAAAAATTGTCAAGCCTTAACAGATATCAACGACGCAGCTTTTCAAGTGATGACCAGCTCTACAGAGGT
>JAFORL010000169.1 GCA_017393285.1 Lachnospiraceae bacterium | reverse complement strand
AGCAGCTTTGGATTCTATGGGCGTATCACCTACGGTTCGTGGTGAAACATTTGATTTGGAAGCCTTTGCCTGCTTAGCCAATGCTTTGACAAAGTAAATGGATATGACTTCTTCGCAGTCACCATTATGTATGAAAGTAAATTGCTCTGCAGCTATGCTTCTCTCGCAATTCCAGACCTGTATTCGTATGCAAAGTTTTCGGCTTGTCAGCCTACACACGCATACAGGTTAGGTTTTCACATATGCAAACAGAATTGCATGCAAGCATGCATTCTGTTTGCATACGGAAAACACTTTCAGAGTAAATAAAAAATCTTTCTGTAATAAAATTGCAAAGAAAATGTAACTATTTTCTTTGTAAAAAATGGTATAATAGGAAAGAAATATCTGCAAAATAATGTAAAAACACAAAAAGTGAAATATCTATCGGTGAAATCCGTTTTGCGAAAGCGCATATAGGGGAATATTTCTTTTTATCAATTAGGTACGGAACCGTAGGTATTTTGTATATGTGTGATAAAGTGAGGGGGATTTTATGAAAAAACTAAAAATGAAAACCAATATTATTCTATCTATATTGGTAGTGGTGTTATGTTCTAGTATTATCATTGGTGGCTTTAGTGCCTTTTATTCCAAGAAGACTTCGGAGGAACAGGCTAGGCAAAACTTGAAAGAAACATTGGAAGAACGTGCTTCTGTAATGGACACTTCAATTTTAAAGGTGGAGCAATCTGTCAATAGTTTATCCCAGATTACCTATGATTCTATTGCAGACTTTGATCAGTTTCAAAAAGATACATCTTATGAAGAAGAATGTACCAATAAGATTAAGATACCAGCTGCAAGTTTACAAAAAAATACAGATGGAGCGATTACCTGTTATGTTCGTTATAATCCTAAATTTACAAATCCAAAGTCAGGTATTTTTTTGGATTATTCCTCAGGTGAATTACAATATTTAGAGCCAACTGATTTTTCGGCTTATGATTCCACAGATACGGCTCACGTAGGTTGGTACTATACACCTGTGGAGGCTGGAAAACCTATATGGATGGATCCATACCTAAACGAGAATATCAATGTATATATGATTTCCTATGTTATTCCATTGTTTATTGATAAAACTTCTTTGGGAATCGTTGGTATGGATATAGATTTTTCACAGATAGAAAATCAGGTTGCAGAAGAAAAATTTTATAAAACCGGATATGCTTATCTGGTAAGTGGAAACAATCAGATCCTGTATCATAAAGATTATGACATTGGTACGGATATGGAGAAAGTAGATTCCCAAGTTGCAAAGGTTTTAACGGAAACAGAGCAAGCGGAAAAGGTAATACATATTGGTAAGAATGCCATTGTATATAAAGAATTGAGCAATGGCATGAAATATGTGATTTGTGTTCCTTATGCTGAAGTGATGCAGGAAAGTACAAATATGTCATGTATGATTGTTGTATTCTCTTTATTGTGTTTGATATTTGCCTTTATATTTGCTTGTTTTGTGGGAATTACCATTGCTAAGCCATTTGAAGAAATGACAGCAGTAATCAAAGAAACTGCAGAACTGAATTTTAAGAAAAATCCTTATGCAGCTAAATTTAAAAATTACAACAATGAAGTGGGAGAAATGTCAGTTGCCATTCATACTATGCGAAAAAAATTGCGTGGTATGGTTCATTTAATTCAGTCAGAGTCGCATCAATTACATGAGGATATTGAACGATTAAAAGTATCTTCTGATGAAGTAATGCATATGGCTGAAAATAATAAAGACCTGACCATAGGAATTGCGGAAGGTATGAAAGAAACCGATGCTGCTACCAAGTCTATTCAGACCAATATTGAGGCTATGACAGAAGGAACAAAAGAAATTTCCAATTTGTCGCAGGCAGGAAAGAAATTGTCCAGTGAGATTAAAGTACGTGCAAAGGAATTGGAAAGCAGTACGCAGAAGTCTTCAGCGCAGACCAAGACCATGTACGAGCAGGTAAAGAATGATGCAGAAAATGCATTGCAGAAGTCAAAGGCAGTAGAGAAGATCAATACCCTGACTTCAGCCATTGGAGAAATTTCCTCTCAGACCAGTTTACTTGCTTTGAATGCCAGTATTGAGGCTGCCAGAGCGGGAGAAGCGGGAAAAGGATTTGCTGTGGTTGCAAGTGAAATCGGTAATTTGTCACAACAGACGGCAGATACGGTTGCCAATATAGATGAAATTGTCAGTGATGTCAATGATGCAGTGAGAGAAATTGCTTCTTGTCTGGATATGACAATGGACTTCATGGGAGAAACGGTATTAACCGATTATGATAATTTTGCAGATATCAGTAGCCAATATATAAAAGATGCCAACCAGGTTGAGACTAGTATGGTCAGCGTAAGTCAGGCAATTGAAATATTGACAGAAAAAATGCAAAAAATTGAAAATGAAGTGAAGGAGATTAGCCAAACTATTACCAATGCCAATGATGGAGTGGCGGAGATTGCAAATCAGACCAGCAGTATGAGCGAGAGCAGTCATACCAATAAAGAAATCGTAGATCATAGCCAGGAAGGTATCAATAAGATTTACGGTATTAAAGATATGTTTACCTTAGAATAACAAAGAGGGCGCCTTGGTTACATGTAATCAAGAGCGCCTTTTTATTATGTAATAGGAAATTGCGATGCCCTTTCCTATTACATAATAAACGCTCCGCGAGGATGCGCAGACCGCGGAGATGGAGTTAATTGCTGCGCAATACCGCGGTCGCGCTAGAGTTTTGCAAGCAAAACTCTTTGTTCTGTAATAGGAAATTGCGATGCAATTTCCTATTACATAAAAACGCTCCGCGAGGATGCGCAGACCGCGGAGATGGAGTTAATTGCTGCGCAATACCGCGGTCGCGCTAGCGTTTTGCAAGCAAAACTCTTTGTTCTGAAAGAGTTTTCTGTAGTCAACAGCATGTATGCTCGAAGGCAATTATGTATGCATACTGGAAAACCTGACCTGTATGAGCAAGTAGTCGGTTCTATTTTTCGTCAGTCCTGCATATATTGATGTGAGGTGGAATATCAATAGAAAGTAGGAAATCATCATGTACAAGAAATGGATTTTTTATATTTATGAATATGAAGTGGGCTGTAAAGGGAAAAATATAGGTTTCATTCGATTGGAAATTAGAAATGATCAGTATGATTTACAAGTGCAGGTGCAACCCAATGTAGAGGGTCAGCAATATGTTATGAAACGGTTTTATCGACAAGGCGATCAGGTCATATTTCAAAATATTGGACAGGAAGAGACCATTGTATCCGGTTTTGAAAGAAAAACTGGATTGGTAGCAGAATTACAAGGGGGTCATCTGCTTTGTGGTGGGATTATTTTTTTGCCTAAGGGCTATCAAAGGGGAGAAATGCCTAGGCGTTTTTGGGTATCCCAATGGGAAGATTCTAGCATTTGCTGGAAGGATTCTAAGGTGTGGAGACAGGTGGTAGAAGAAAAAGCAGAAGGGAGTAGACAAGGAAGGAAGCCAGTTTCCTTGTTACAAGTGGCATCTGTGCAGGAAGGAAAAAATGAAGTAGCAAGTCGAATCCAAGAAAGTAAAAAAATTGAAGCAGCAAGCCAAAGTCGAGAAAGTAAAAAAAATGGAGAAACATGTCAAAGCCAAGATGGTAAAAAAATTGGAGCAACAAGCCAAAGCCAAGAATGTAAAAAAGCTGGAGTAACAAGCCAAAGCCAAGATGGTGAAAAAATTGGAGCAACAAGCCAAAGCCAAGAATGTAAAAAAACTGGAGCAACAAGCCAAAGCCAAGAATGTAAAAAAACTGGAGCAACAGATCAAAACCAATATGGTGAAGAAAATGCAAGGGCGGAAGAATATAACAGAGGGAAAATAGAGTTTATAGAAGGAAGCAGTAGAGAATTTTTGGGAAGATTGCAAGAAAATACCAGAGTGGAAAATGGAAATCTGGAAGAACCGGAAATGGCAGAAGAGGAAAGAAATGTAGGTGGAGAGGCATATGGGAGCATAAAAGAGAAGGTTATGGAGTGGAAGGGAGATACCGATTGCAATACCGTAGAAAAGAAAATACAGCAAGAGGAAAAGAATCTATTTACGGAAATGAGACCTGAAAAAGATTTATGTTGGAAGGATTTTATACAGAGACGTGAGGAATTAGAAAAGAGTTTTCAAAAAATAAAAGCACAGCAGAAAGAAGAGCAGGCGTCCTTTTATTCCACAGAAGCAGAAAGGCAGGATACTGATAAAAAGCAGGGTGATCTTATGGAAAAACCACAGGGTACGGAAATGCCGTTTTTATGGCAGGAGGGAGAAAGCTTTTTGAAAAACCATAGTATGTTAAATCCGTTTTTTGATGCGGGAGTCCTGCGTTCTGTTCGCATGGAGCCAAAGGATTTGGGCTTATTGCCAATCGAGTTTTGGTACCTGGCAAATAATAGTTTTTTATTACATGGGTATTATTGCTATCGGCATTTATTGTTTATGAAAATGATGCAACAGGAAGAAGTGCAATATGGCATTGGGGTGCCGGGAAATGACAATGAACAGGAAAAATTTATGGCAAATATGTTTGGGTTTACCTATTTTAAACCTGTTAGAACAGAAGAAAGAAAGGAATTTGGATATTGGTGGATTCGGTTAAAGTAAATCTACATGTGAGTCGATGGAATGGTGTACAATTCATCTTGCTATTGTAAAAAAACTGTGATAAAATGTATAAATAAGAGGAATTTATGTTATTCGTAAATGTCTGCTATCTGCCCCAAATTAGTGAGACAGGGGGTTTGTCTCGGTCTTGTGTAGATGGAAAGAGTTGCTGTTTCCGAGTAGGGAAGTTGGAGATGTGGAAACTTAGAATTACGGTTACATAGGTTCAAGGTTCGTGAAAAGAAATAAAATAACAGGGATTCATATAGGAAAGCACGAGAGGGGGTGCTTCAATGTATAGGTATGACATTAGTTTTGAAGTAACATCTGTATGTTTATTGATTTTGATGTTGAGTGTTATGCATACAAAGAGGCAGTTGTATATTCTAAGGAACAAAATGTTTTATTTGGGCATTTATTTATTTTTAGCATTGAATATGATTGATATTGTAGCTACTGTGCTTGTGAATCATACCATCGAGATGGGGAGCCCTTGGAAGACACAGTTTCAGTATGTATTATCCATAATATTGTTTATTTTGCAACAGGCGACGCTACAGGTGTTTTTGACCTATGTTATGGTTGCCTTTCACAAGATGCGGGGACGACTGTTGTTGTATAAGTTTTTTAATATATTGACCATATTGGATATCTTGGCGGTTAGTACGGATTTTATACATAAACAGTTGTTTTATTTTGATGAGATGGGTGTATACTCCAACGGAAGATTGCATTTTATTGTGTATTTGGTGCCGGCGTTGTTTGGCTTGTATGGTTTTGTAATTGTGGGAATGAACAAGAAGAAATTACCGGTATTAGAAAGGCATTTGATTACCATAATTGGTATTTTCACCATTTTGGTGTTTATGATTCAGATTTTGTTACTGCCACAGTATCAGGTAATTTATTTTTGGAGTACCCTTGTGCTGGCATCTATTTTCTTTACCCTACAGTCTTCGGATTATTATCTCAATCGTAGTACGGGTGCGTTTAATAGCGAGGGACTTATGGTTACCATGGCGGATAAGATGCAACGCAAAGTACCATTTTCCATTTTGCTGATGTCTGCATGTGATTTTGAAGGCATCAAAGATGGTTTTTCCACAAAGAATAAGCAAAAAGTATATCGGAAGATTGTGTCTGAAATTTTGCAACGTTCTACAATAAAACGTAAGAAAAGAAAGATGGACGTATTTCGAGATGATGATAAAATATATATTTTATTTTATGATAATGTGGGAGCAGAATATTCTGCCATGAAGATTGGTTCCTGGGTAACAGATGGTATTTACATAGATGAGATTGCACCAAAGGTTAAGGTGGTTGCTACTATGTTGTTATTTGATTTTCCAGGGAGAATTCAGACAGAAGAAGAATTTTATTCTGTGATTAAGTATTTTATGACAGATGAGTACTATAAGAAATACAATGTTATGCAGACCATAAATGAAGAATTTTTCCGCAAAAAGAAACGTTATGATGATGTACGACATTTAGTAGAGGAAGCCATACGTACAGACGGAATCGAAATGTATTATCAGCCAATTTATTCTTCTGTGAGAGATGACTTCCATTCTGCAGAGGCTTTGGTGCGATTGCGGGATAAGGACAGTATTGGCTTTGTATCGCCAGAGGAATTTATTCCTATTGCGGAGCAGGAGCATTTGATTTTGCAATTAGAAGATTTGATTTTGCGGAAGATTTGCAAGTTTATTCAAAAAGCAAATTTACAAAGTCTTGGCGTGCAATATATTGAAGTGAATTTATCTGGAAACCAATGTATGCAGGTGGATTTGGCAGACCAGTTGACAGACTTGATTCAAGAATATGATATCCCACCTAATTTTATTAATTTTGAGGTGACAGAGACCTCTACCATTGATAGTAACAATGACTATTTGTTGAGAAATATGCGACAGTTACAGAGCATTGGCTCTACTTTTGCATTAGATGATTATGGCTCAGGTGCTTCCAATTTGAAGTATCTGGTGGATTATCCATTTGAGATTGTAAAGTTGGATAAGAGCATTGTTTGGGCATATTTTGGTGCGACCAATCCGAAGACCAGAGCAGTATTGCCTTATTCCGTACGTATGTTATCCAAGATGAATGTACGAATTGTGGCAGAAGGTGTGGAAACTTTGGAACAACGAAATGAGTTGATTAGGCTAGGGGTAGATTATTTGCAGGGCTATTATTTTTCAAAACCAATTTGCGAGTTGGATTATCTTCAATTTTTGCGTGAGAAGAATTGTTCTTAGAACAGTGCTTGCTGGTTAAAAGAGATATGTCGGTTACGGATATCCGGAAAAATGTACTCTCGGAGTCTTTTTATACTAGAATTTCGAGATAGTTTTTTCTTGGATAACGACATTCCCGCAGTGCATACACGGTGTGTACGACGAGGAAATGGAGAAAATCCAAGGAAAATATAGCCGAAATTATGCTATAAAGTAGATTCCGAGAGTACATAAAATAGTAAGGGGTGTCAGATTATCTAATCTGACACTTCTTTTCATGTAATAGAAAGGTGTCAGGAGACAGTGTAGTCTCCAGATGTACGGTTACTTTGTCATATATTGTTCTGTTGCTGACTTATAGATTTACGCAGTATAATAGCAAAAGGTTTGAGAGAGTAACTACAGAGACATTTGGAAGTAGTCTGCATGATTTGCCTGTGAAAGAGAAGTGAAAAAGGAAAAGGAGATTAAAATGAAATTTCAAATAGAGACAGAGCGTATGCAGTTGCGAGTTTTAGATGAACGGGCAGCCCAACAGGTGTTGACATTTTATCTGGAAAATAAAAAGGAATTTGAAGCTTGGGAGTTAGAAAGACACCAAAATTTTTATCATTTGGAATATCAAAAAAAGATGTTACATGCGGAATTTGGTGAGATTGCAAGGGGGCATATGCTTCGGTATTATGCCTGCTTGAAAGAAGCAACAGATTGTGTTGTGGGAACAGTGAGTATTGGAAATATATCTCGTATGGGATTTGAACGGGGAGATTTGGGCTATAAAATACATCATGCCTATTGGCGAAAAGGCTATGGGGAAGAAATGGTGAGAGCAGTCCTTAATTCTTGGTTTGGAGAAAATAAGATGCATCGTTTGGAGGCTATGGTACATCCTGAGAACAAGCCATCACAGCTGATGTTGGAAAAGATAGGATTTCGGCAGGAGGGATTGGCTAGACAAGTGGTAAAATTACAGGGAAATTGGTGCGATATGTATCGTTACGGTTGTTTAAAAAATGATATCATTTCACAAGGTATGCACAAGTAGCCCATCGTGCCACTTGCCAGAAAGGAGGATTGAACGTTGGAAGAAGATATGATACAAATCCATGAGAAATTTATGAAGGAAGCCTTGAAACAGGCAAAGAAAGCCTATCAGATTGGGGAAGCACCCATTGGTTGTGTAATTGTGCAAGATGGGAAAATCATTGCCAGAGGCTACAATCAGAGAAATAAAAAACATAATACCCTTGCCCATGCGGAATTGCTGGCCATTGGGAAAGCCTGCAAAAAATTAGAAGATTGGCGTGTAGAGAATTGTACCATGTACATTACCTTAGAACCTTGTCAGATGTGTGCAGGGGCAATTGTGCAGGCAAGGATTCCCAATGTGGTGATTGGAGCAAGAAACAAAAAAGCAGGCTGTGCCGGTTCCATCATCAATCTTTTACAAATGTCAGCATTTAATCATCAGGTGGAATTGACGGATGGGGTTTTAGAAGAAGAATGCGCTGCTTTGATGCAAAACTTTTTTCGGGAAATGAGAGAGAATAAAAAAAAGAAAAAGCATTGTGATTTTCCAGGAACAAATGCATAGGTCAGCTCTTTGCAATCACCATAAATTTTTGTAATAGAATTGTAAACAAAGTTTAAAATTATTTAAAATCAATGAGATAGAAAATAATTGTTAATTATGATACACTATAAGAAGAGAATTTTTGTAATCTTGCTTCGGGTTTAAAAGGTTACAAAATAACAGATATGATTGCTTTGCAGTCGTCAAAGTATACAAAAATTTTTACAAGGGGGACTTTAATATGAGGAAAAGCATCGGAGGAAAAATTTATACTATGTTGGTTGTTATGACCTTGTTTTTTCTGCTTACGGTTGTGTTAAACACCAACTGTAATATTTCGGTTAAAAGCAGTCATGAGGAAATGAAAACATTAGTGGAAATTGAGGCATTGCGTGGAGATGTGGCGGAGGAATTTCAACAAATTCGTTGTGCATCTGCATATGCCTATTTTATTGGAGATTTTATTGGAGATGCCACCAAGGCAGCAGAGTATAACCAAGCATGTAAAACGCTGATTGATCAGTTGGATGCTAATCTTGATGTGCTACAAAAAAAAATAGACAAGCTAGGTGATGATGAATTGTCTAGTTCCTATGATGATTGGAGAAATATGTTAGAACAGTTGGTAACCATGGGAAATGAAATGGTTACAGCGGCTACCAGTGGAGAGTTTGATAAGGCAAAAGCAGCGGGGGTTAAATTTTCAGAATTACAGAATGCAGTGCAGGAAGCAGAGGATGCATTTGGGGATAAACTGGCGGATAAATCAGAGCATTTGGAAGAAAAAACGGAGAATAGCATAAGCTTCTCTAATCGTGTGAATATTGCAGGTGCGATTGCCATGGTGCTTTTGATTGGTGGAATTTTTTCTGTGGTAGCGATTACCATTGCAAAGCCAGCCAAGAATGCAGGAAAAGAGTTACAAAATATTGTAGAGAAAATCGAGCAAAAAGAGGGAGATTTGACCGTAAGAATTCCTGTATATACCAAAGATGAAGTAGGGCGCATGGCAGAAGGAATCAATACCTTTGTTGCACAATTGCAAGGCATTATCTTACACATGAAGGAAGATGCAAATGCTATTATGCATTCTGTAGAAACCATGCAGGATGAAATCAGAGGTTCCAATGATAAGATGAACAGTGTATCTTCTACTATGGAAGAAATGTCTGCCAACATGGAAGAAATGTCTGCAACCTTGACACAAATTGCTACTGGTAGTGATAGTGTTTTGGCGGAAATCCAGTCTATGGTACAGCAGGTATCAGATGGTGGAAATTTGGTGAAGGAAATTGAAGTGCGTGCAACACAAATGCATAACGCAACGGTTACCGGAAAGAATGATACCGGTAATATGATGGAAAGCATTCGAACCGAATTAGAAACAGCAGTGGAAGCCAGCAATAGCGTAGAAAAGATTAATGATTTGACAGGTGAGATTTTGGATATTGCATCACAGACAAATTTATTGGCTTTGAATGCTTCCATTGAAGCTGCAAGAGCAGGCGAAGCCGGAAAAGGTTTTGCAGTTGTGGCAGATGAGATTCGTAATTTGGCAGACAACAGTACAGTGACTGCAAATAATATCCAATCCATCAGTGAGATGGTAACAAAAGCCGTAAAGAAATTAACTACCAGCGCAGAAGAATTGATGAAATTTGTAGATGGCAAGATTATGAAGGATTACGATTCTTTTGTAGAAGTAGTAAACAAATATGAAGAAGATGCAGCTGCCGTACAACAAATTATGGCTACACTTTCTAATAATACCAATGCCATTGAAACTACAGTAAAAGATATGAATCAAGGTTTAAACAATATCTCCGTTGCGGTAGAAGAAAACGCAAAAGGCATTGGTGATGTGGCAGATAGTACCACAGAATTGGTATTTGCTGTAGAAAAAATTAAGAAGGAAACGGACAAGAATATGGAAATATCACATGCTTTACAAGAGAAAGTAGATTGTTTCAAAAATGTATAATATGCAAGGAATAGCCCCAGCAAAAGCTGGGGCTGTTTTTGGCATAAATATGCTTATCACCCCCCCTTTTTTTTATTGTGCGTCTTGCGGTGCACGTCGCCAACGGATGAAATGATTGTTTATGAAAACTAAGAAGTCATAGTATAGGCTAAAAATTTGTTTTTAACGACTGTCAAATAGGAACGTCCAATGGGGATAGTTGTTTGGTTGTATAATAAAATAGTAGTTCCTGATATTTTTTCGATATGCGCCATATTTATAATATGTGATTTGTGAACCTGTATAAATGGCTCCGGCAAATTCTGTATGATTTTTTTCAGGGAAGTATATTGGCAGTGCTTCTTGGAAGTCGTAATAATATCCACATAATGAAAATTGCTGGAAAAACGTAAAATGTCATTGAAAGGGATAACAATGATATCCTGTTTGTTTTGATAGACATAAGAGTTTTCCGGTGAGGCTGGAGAAAGCTCCTGTTCAGCGTGACTTTCTTTTACGACAAGCGCACAATTGTTTTGCATACCCCATTGCAATAACACGTTTTTTAAATTTGAAACTTTGGTTGCTTGTTCTTTTGGAATCGAAATTGTTAGTTTCATCTATTTGTGTCCTCCTCTTGTTTTTCTGCATATATTTTTTCAAACGCACAGCATTTTGTATGCCATAACTTGCTTCGAGCGGTAACAGTTTAGCTACACCGGTTGCACTGTTACCTAATTTCGTTATGATTCCATTATACACAATATTTTTCACTGTGAACGTTTTTGTCCTAAGTGTTGCATTTTTTGTCTTAAGTGTCATTTTAAAACTTAAAAATGTAAGAAATTACCAAAAAATAAGGGAAAAATAGCCATGAACGCCTTGTGTTTACTAACTTTTTCCCTATTTGTCCTAAGTGTAGCGTTTTTTGTCTTAAGTGTCATTTTTTGTATAGAAAAAATAGATTTGAATCATATAAATTGTATTTTTTTAAATACATATGTCGTTCATGTCGGTAAAACTACCGTTCAAGTAATTCATGTTGCAATACAAATTTGGTATGTTAGAATGGAGATGCAAGGAAAGATATCTTAACTTAGCCTGCAAAAGATATGCCTGTTTTGCAGGCACCATAACAATTTAATAACAGGAGAATAAAGATAATAAAGAGAGGTATTTTTTCAAAGATTATGGTAGGAACGTTGGCATTTGTCACTTGGGGAAGTGCGGTTGTATATGCTGCAACTGCTCCTACCTCGGTAACTATTTATACGAATCAGTCGTCAGCTGCTAGTACATCTATATATTGCAGTGGTTACATAGATGGATTCGGAGTTAATGATGATACATCTACGAATGGCCTTTATTATACCTTAAGATTTAAGGAAGCTATTGGAACATCTGAGGCGTATTCAAAACTGATGAAACCAGGCACAGGTGATATGGGGAGTTCATCTGTTAACACATGGTATACAATTTTCTCTCAGCGAACAGTGATGAGTGGAAATGGAAACTATAGTGTTAAACTTAACCCTAAAGGAGCTTATGCTTCAGGATGTTACGGGGCAGGAAAACTTGTAGACTAAGATCATAGAGGGATAGTTTATTTAAATCCAGAAGCTGGAATGGCTTCTGGATCAATAAACAAGACAGTATCATATCATTAATTTATATTGACAAATATCAGCAATCTTGATATGGTTGCTGGTTATATGTCAATCTATACAGTGTTAAATCGAAAACAACATTAAGTGTTTTTAGAACATAAGAATTTTCGGGAAGGATTTTTGATAAAAGTGAAACTAAATCAGTTAAATAAACACATAAATATGTTGATTATAGAACTAAAAATAAATCTACGCAATAACCTGGTAAAAATGCTTCTTCTCTTGGCGACTATTGCGGTTTGCTTTGAAAGCTTTTATATTTTGCCAAAGGATCAATTAATTGGAAACAGCATAGCATTTTCATCGTGGATTACCCAAATGTTTATCATTGTCGGAGTTTGTTGTGGGATTATCATTGCAGGGGAAGAATCTTCTAAAGTGAAGGAAACTTTATGTTCTGTTGGAGCAGAACAATTAAATATAATATGTAAGATAGAAATGGCTTTTATAGAAAGCGTATTACTTATGTTTATAAGCGTTATTTTAATATTTATTTCTTTTATAAATTTAAAGGCGTATTCGATCTTGTATATTGCATCTTTTAAATACATAATTTTTTACTGGATCATGCCATTTGGTTTATCTTGTTTAATGGGCATTATTGTATCTTTGTTTCTAAATGGAAAAATGAGATATATATTTGGAAGCTTTGCTATGATTTTTATGGGGCCTATGATGCCGACGATATTAGAGCCTCTTATGGATACAAGGACATCTTTATATAAGTATATTTCTGTTTTTAATACTGGAACACTATATGCATCAAGACCTATCAATCTTATGTTTGGTTATTATATGCCAATAGAACGAATTGTTATTGACATAATCATTTTTATTGGATTGTTAATTATTATACTTTCTAAGACATATAAAAAGATATATGTCGAAATCTCATGCTTTTTTATTGGTTTTTTGATTATTGGCGTTGCAATTGTAATGAATTTTAATTTCGTAAAATCAAATTATGATTACGATACTGCAATGAATATTTATAATGCGTATTCAAAAGAAACAACAACAAATGATATTAATAACGATTATAAAATCAAGCATGTAGACATTAATATTAATAATGCCAGATTAGATAAAAAAATGGAATTTGAAGTCAATTATTCGATAGAGAGTAATTGCGATGTGTCATATATTACATTTATGCTTTATCATGGGTTCAGCATAAAAAATATTAGTATAAATAATCAGCAAATAACATTTTCTCAAAAAGAAGATTTGGTGAAAGTGAACCATGATTTTAATGCCGGTAAAATGAATACGGTTCATATTACCTATGTAGGCATACCTATTTTACAAATGTATTTTGATAAAAAAAATTGGATTTTGCCATCTTATTTTGCATGGTATCCAATGAAGGGGACAAATGAACATATTGTCAGTGGAAATGATCTTTTTGAATTGAATTTTTTTAGCGAAAAAAATGATGGTGATATTTTATATAAGGTTTCGTATCAAGGTAAAGGGAAACCTATATCTAATTTAAATAATATGCAAAGCTACGAGTGGGAAGGCTACGCAGATGGAGTTACATTAATGAGCAGTTTGTGGATAAAGGAGTTAAATGCAAATGGAAATAAATTTATAGTCCCAATTTTGTGTAAGAATTATGAAACAAATATAGAGAAATATGACAATGATTTTAGTAAGTTTAGGAAGCTGATTGGAGAACATCAATCAAATGATAAATATACATATTTTTTCGTATCAGATGTAACGTATATTGGTCATGGAGAAAAAGTCAATGTTTATAATAATCATTCCGTTGTAGAGATAACAAAAGGTTATTGCGATGGAAGTATGCTAAGTAATCCTAATATTGGGCTGTATGCACTGATTGACGATGAATATTTGAAAGGTGCTTTGGACGAGAATTTGAAGTATATATATAAAGGTGCTTACATTACTATGCTTGTTAACCAAAAAAAAGTTGATAAAAGTCAATTAGTAAGAAGTTTGAATGATATATATAATTTATATGTGGAAAATGCAGGGTATAGCACTTATACAGAATTGGTTCTACAAATCCAGAAATGTATGTCGAATGAAAGTAATGAAAGACAACAGCTATTTATGAATGAGCTTGCAGAGTTGATAAAAAATAATAGTGAAATAGATGAAATTTTAGATTTTGTGGAGGCATATAATGATTGAAATAAAACACATAACAAAAAGCTATGGTAGTAAAACTGTTTTAAAAGATATTTCGTTAAATTTTAATTCAGGAATAATCGGTTTGCTTGGACCAAATGGTGCAGGAAAGACAACATTACTTCGAATAATGGCAACGGTAACTGAGGCGAGTTCAGGCGAAATTTTATTTGATGGAAAGAGCGTGATAGGGAAAAAACTTAGAGAAAAAATAGGATATTTACCTCAGCAATTTTCTTTTTATAGAGATTTGAGTGTATATGAAAGTTTAGAACACATTGCTTATATGAAGGAAATAGAAAAAAACAAAATACACAGTCAAATTGATAAATGTTTAGAAAGGGTAAACCTTGAGGACAGAAAAAAAACCAAAGTTGGCACATTGTCTGGCGGAATGTTAAGGAGATTGGGAATAGCACAGGCACTTTTAGGAGATCCTGAGGTAATACTTGTAGATGAACCGACAGCTGGATTGGATCCCGAAGAACGAATAAGATTTAGGGAATTATTATTTGAAATGAAAAAAGAAAGACTGGTTTTCATATCGACACATATAGTTGGTGATATAGAGGGGATATGTGACGATTTGGTAATAATGAACGAGGGCATGGTTCTTTTGGACGGCAATTATAAAGATGTGATAAATAAAATAGAAAATAGATTATGGATTGTGCATAGCAAGTCTGAATTTATTGAAATAGATGGTTTGGTTATATCAAAAACGAAATCAGGTGATACCTATGCCTATAAAGTAATTTCGGATAATAAGCCGAATGACGGAACCTTGATTACACCATCGTTAGAAGATTTATATATTTTTTGTTTGAAAAGGAATGTGATTTCGTGATAAACAATATGATATACAGTTATAAAGAGATAAAAAAGATTATTGTGGTAACTGTGATTGTGTTTATGTTATTTGGTTTTATATGCAATACTGGGGATGCCGCGTTCATACAAATAATAAAAGCCTATGAAATGTTTTTGCTCCCATTTATGGGATGCTGGAGTATCAGTGGATTTGTTGACTTTGTTGATTCTGAAACGAGAGAAGTATTTTTGAGTTACTCGCGTTCTAGGATGACAATAGGGCTGATACGAATTCTTTCTCTTACGTTGGGTTTTATTTTTCTATGTACATTGCTTTTTTGGGGTACATTTTTTGGGGAAAATATCAATAGGATTTATTTTGTCGGTATATGTGCTGAAATATTCTTTTGGAGTTCTTTGGGGTATTTGCTTATCATGACACTGCGAAATATTATGGTATCTATTTCAATCATTTGGATATATACAGCGATACAGATCCTTGATGTGCAACACTATTTTAAAATTATTTCAATTTATGTATACGATTGTGATGGGGTAGATTCCATTATTTTAAAAACGGTATTGTTATTTATTTTAAGTGGACTTTTAGCTATCATAGCACAAAAACGTTTTTCAATTATGACTATAGATGGAATTTCTGAGTAATCAGCCATTTTTTTGGGAGGAAAAAAGATATGTTAAACGCAAAAAAAATAGTAGGTTTATCCTTATTTCTTTGTTTGTCTGGAATTATGGGATGTTCGAATGCTAATAAACAGAATATGAAGTTGCAACCGGCAATTATAAAGGATGATTCTGAAAAAATTAATGTTACGCTAGATCCAAATGCTCATATTGATCATATTGATCCTTACCATACAAAAGAAAAAAATATATGTTCTATGAATGATACAGTAAGTAAGGATGGTATTTCCTACAAAATAAAAAAAGTTGAAATAACAAAAAGTTTTGGTACAAGAAACGAAGAAACTTTACAGAAGGATTTGCTAGAAAATGTTGATAAGAATAATAATCTAGTTGGAGATGAAACTTATGTTTTTATCACAATGACAATTACAAATAATAATAAAGAAAAAAAACAAATAAGTAGAACTCCGGGAATTATTGTGACGATTGATGATGATATGGAAATTTGTGAAGTTGCAGGGGGAGATGATGTATATATAGATGAATATTGGAATGGGGGAGATCCAGACAATGTATATGCTTATGAGTTGGAAGCTGGGGAAAGTGTGACATCAGAATTTGCAGGTGTGGTGCATGATAAGGACATTCAGATGAAAGGAAGAAAATTATATTATGGAATAAAACATTCTGACTCATTGGATGATCCGAAAAATAAATATATTAAATTGGAGGAATAATCATGCGTCGATATTTGTGTTTAGAATTTAAAAGAGCATTTTGTAATATTAACTTTATACTTGCAATAGCGATAGCTTTTGGTATTTGTATTTGGCATTTTATAGAAAATGTATGGAAATATAGAAATTATATATTGGATGGAACTTATCCTTTGTCTGCCTTTGAAAAATGGATTGGTGCAGATATGAGCTCTCTGCAGCCTTTGTTATATTTTCTGCTTATTCCAATCCTTTGTGCATTGCCATATGCCAGGAGCTTCTATTTTGATGTAAAATCAGGTTTTATCATTCAGTTAATCACCAGAGAAAATAAGGAAAAGTATATCGCAGCAAAGTTCATTATAGCTTTTTTGAATGGGGCAGTAATTGCTGTTATACCATTGATTGGGGATTTTATTATGACCAATACTGTTTTTCCTGCTATTATCCCGCAGAGTGGAACAGGATTTTTTTCGATTTGTGATACTAGAATCTGGGCGGAGTTGTTTTATACCCATCCGTATGTATATCTCATGTTATATGGGCTTATGGATGCGGTATTTTTTGGTTTGTTTAATACCATTGCAATTTGGGCGGTAACCTTTATTAATAATGGCTTTTGGATTACATTAATGCCTTTTTTGTCATATGCATTTATTTACTGTATGTTTACTTTTGTAGATATGTTACAGTATGCGCCTGTATTTTTTTTACAACCAAACCAAACTTTCAAGACTGCTATTGAAGCTGAGCTATTTGAATTGCTGATCCTTGTATTGTTAAATGTATTTTTTTATTTATGGTATGCAAAAAGGGAGCGAATAAATTATGAATAGTGTTAAGACCTTAGACTTGTATTTGTTCGATATAAAAAATGGATTTAGGGAAAATAAAATTAAAATTGTTATTGCATGTGTTATGTTTCTTTTTTTTGCTAACGTAACAGTAAAACAGTGTATGCTTTGTCAAGTTGAAGTTGGATTTTGGATTTATTGGACAAATATTTTAGGTGGTATGCCAGAATATATCAAAACGGAAACAAGTACTTTTGAATTGCCGGTAAGTTGGTTTTTGTTTTATGCATATTTGTATTTTTTGATTGGATTTTATCCTATTACAGATTTATATAATAACGGATCTCATTCGCTTATTTTATCTGAAAGTAGAAATAAATGGATGTTAAGTAAGTTTTTTTGGATTGTTACAATGATTCTGTTTTATTTTATCATTTTTACGATTTGTCTTATGATAAATGTTTTTTTCATAGGCGAAAAAGATATAGCGTTGTCACAGATTATAACATTCTATGGTCTTTCACCTTGTATACATAGTACAGAAATTATTATAAATTATTTGGTGCTTCCAATTATCACAACAATTGCAATGGCTGTTTTACAGTTTGTTATTTCTATCATTTGGAATGCAATATATGGTTATATGTTATCCGTTATTATTCTGGTCGTTTCTGTATATTGGATGAAACCGTTTCTTATAGGAAATTATTTAATTGTACTTAGAAGCGGGATGTTTGCTACAAATGGCATGATATCGTACATGGGGTTTGTTTTTGATATGGGAATAATTATATTCATGATGATATTAGGCTGTTTATTGTTTAGAAAAAAAGATATTTTGAAAATAAGAGAAAAAATATAGAGGAAAGTAGGTGTCAATTTGGAAATTGTGATTCAACATTTAACAAAAACTATCAATAAAGTTACTGTATTAGAGGATGTAAATATGAAATTGTGTAGTGGTCATATTTACGGATTTCAAGGAGAAAATGGGTCGGGAAAAACGATGCTATTAAGAGCAATAAGTGGGTTGCTATGTGCAACAAGTGGCAAGATTGTAATTGATGGACAAGTTTTAGGAAAAGATATTTCATTTCCACCTAATTTGGGTATTATGTTGGAAAATCCTGCTTTTATAGATAGTTATACGGGATATGATAATTTAAAATTATTAGCATCGATTCGTAGAAAAAATCCTGATATAAAACAAGTACTCGAACAGGTTGGGCTTGCAGCCAATGATAAAAGAAAATATAGAAAATATTCCCTAGGGATGAAACAGAGATTGGGAATCGCCTGTGCCATTATGGAAAATCCAGATCTTTTAATTTTAGATGAACCATTTAATGCACTTGATCAAACAGGACAGGATAAACTTGCAGAAATTCTTTTAAAGAAAAAAGAGGAAGGGTGTTTGATTCTACTTACCGCCCATGATAAAGATGTGTTGGAAAGACTATCCGATGAACTATTTCTTGTAAGTAAAGGACGATTTGAAAGAAAGGCAAAGGAGTGTTTAGAAAATGCATCAAGTAATCAATAGGGAGAAAATTGCAAAAGGTATTCTGGGTATTACATTTGTTATGATCGTTTTGTTAGCTGTTATCAGATGTATCTATGTAAATTTACAATATCCAAATCCTACAATTCAAACAATAACAAGAGGGAATATTCTATCGATAGGGAATTATGAGATTTCATTGACTGATTGGAAGTGGGGAAATGGGGAAATCATACTTTCCGTTTATCCGGGGTATCATTGGTTAGAAATAGATGGGAAGGAATATCCTGTAGAAAAGGAACGAGTTGGATTGGCAAAGCTGACAATACATAAAGTAAAAAAAGATGAAACAAGTTTGGATTTAAGTGAAATATCTTTTTCATCAGGTGCTTGGGGAAATCAGTTTGACCTTGAATTGTTTTATAAACTTAATCCAGATTTAAATGATCTTAGATTGAAGTTAAGTGAAAATGAGACAGTAGAAGTTACATTCCCAATGACAATGGTAGATTTTCAATTTTCGAAAAAATCTTGGAAACATATTGACGATAGGAAGTTTTATATTGTAGTGCAATATTATCCTGAAAAAAAACAGTTATTGTGTAATTAGATACAAGATATCCCCATGTGTTAGCTAACGGATACTACAATAAATGACTGTTACCAACTTGGCTGAACTGCTGGTAAAAACTCCTTGACAGGAGTTCGGTAAATTGCTATACTTTTATTTGTGACATTGTATATTTGTCACAGTTTGATTAATATTTGTTATATATTTCCGTGCAGCCGGGGAGTTAGCGGTGCCCTGTACCTACAATCCGCTACAGTAGGGGTGATACTTTTTCGGAGGGTATTTTCTTGTAGAGCTGCCCTTTGTAAGTGGCGTTGATGTTTGGGTCTTGCGCAATAGGAACTCGTGAACCGTGTCAGGTTGGGAACAAAGCAGCACTAAGCGAGCACTCTTATGTGATGTGAGGTCGCCTGAATTGAGTTAACTGCAAAGGTAACGTCTGTGAGAGGTATTCGATGTGAGAGTGCACGGATTTTTTTAAAGAGGTTCTTGCACCAGCGATTAAAAATGAATCGTTGGTGCAAGAGCCTCTTCGTTTTGTCATAGGCAATTGTCCTATGACAAAATATGTGGAACGGATGGCTTAGGACAGCCCATGTTTTATTCAGATTCTTTATCATAAAAATCTAAAAAGTGATGTTTTTCTTGTCCGTCTTTGTAGGCAATGATGGTATTCAGATTTACATTTTCTACACTGCGGAAAATATTTTTTTCTACATTTGGATTGACCTTTTTTAAGTTGGCAATCAATTCTTTTGTTTCCATTCTCTTTGAACGATTTTCTTCATTGTTACAGGTGGTGCAGGTATCGGTAAACTTGCAGGCACACTGTAAAAAGTGTAATTGATTGTAGTCTCTCCAAGCGATAATGTCTTCCTCACGAATGAGGTACATAGGACGAATCAATTCCATACCTGCAAAATTGGTACTGTGTAGTTTAGGCATCATGGTTTGTACCTGTGCGCCATAAAGCATACCCATTAAAATGGTCTCGATGACATCATCAAAGTGGTGGCCCAAAGCAATTTTATTGCAACCCAATTGTTGTGCAAAGTTATAAAGATACCCTCGTCTCATACGTGCACAGAGGTAACAAGGGGATTTATCAATGTTGTAGACGGCATCAAAAATGTTTGATTCAAATATTTCTATTGGAATATTTAGATTTTTGGCATTTTCTTCAATCATTTGTCGGTTGCGTGCATTGTAGCCGGGATCCATCACTAGAAATTTCACCTCAAAGTGAAATTTGTTGTGTTTTTTTAATTCTTGAAATAGCTTTGCCATCAGCATGGAATCTTTTCCTCCGGAAATACAAACGGCAATGCGGTCTCCTTCCTTTACCAAATCATATTGATTTAGAGCTTTTGCAAATTTGCACCAAATATCTTTTCTAAATTTCTTTTGGATGCTAAACTCCACCTGCTTGCTATAAGCATCGGTTTCGTGTCTGCCCATTTCTAGTATCAGCCAACTATAAAAGCCTTTTTCCAAACTATATGCTTGATATCCTTGGGCTTGCAAGGCTTTGGCAACATCTAAACTGATGATACCACGACTACAATAGACAATGATTTTCTTGTCTTTTTCTACAGGTGGCTGGGACAAGAGTTCTTCCTTGCTGCAATGTACAGCATGGGGGATAGCACCATGGTTGAATTCCGTCTTACTGCGGATATCAAATAAATAATAACTATTTTCAGGTAATGCTTCTAATTGTGAAATGGTTAATTCCATATTTTCTTCCTCCAATTGAAAATGGGATGTTGCAGAACACTGCAACATCCCTAGAAAATAAGTGCGAAACCCACTTTGTATTGGCAATCCTTTTGTGTTAGTCCACTGCGATTGCCTACTGCGGTCATAAGAACCTACAGTAACATGTCCATAAACTGACATATGGGTTTACTTTATTTTAATGTTTTTAATGGTCTTACTTGCTATTTTATTATTTTTATCCTTTACAGTCAATACCACTTTGTAGACACCCAGCGTTGAGGAATAAATTTATATAATTATACTAAATCAACGCATATCATGTATTATTTAAAACGTTCCACAAATTTTTTATTCTTTTGAGAAGTTATCCACAGTCACATTTTAGACTTTTCACGTTATATCATTTTTTTGTGGATATTTAATTCATTTTCTCTTCCATTCGACCACCACCTGTTGTATAATAACCTTGTTATTCGAGATATATGCTTGTGTATCTCTTAATGTAAAGTACATCTTCATCTGTTACTATTTTTCTTCTAAAACTTTCTAGTAGCCTTGAAGATGTATTTTTTATACTCTGTTTGATCTCCTTTATCAGTGGACACCATGCTAGATACAGCTGCATTAGAATATCCGCTATCTGCGTCAGGAGATAATGGTTTTTCATGGCATT
>JAFORL010000030.1 GCA_017393285.1 Lachnospiraceae bacterium | reverse complement strand
ACTATAACGAAATTGCAAACAAAAAGTCTTCAAAAAAAGAACAAAGATTTTTGCTTGCAAAACTCTAGCGCGACCGCGGTATTGCACAGCAATTAACTCCATCTCCGCGGTCTGCGCATCCTCGCGGAGCGTTTTTTATGTAATAGGAAATTGCATCGCAATTTCCTATTACATAAAAAAACATGGAAAAAACTCGAAAATTTTTATCCATGTTCTTTATATAATAAGTGATATTTGTGTAATTACAGACTCTGCTACAAATTTCTGCCCATCCTCAGTCGCATTGATCCACTCATTTATTCACATACCGCAAATCCACTTCTACAGAGCCATCCTCCAACAAATCCATAACAACATATGTAGGAATTCGCCCATTTTGTCTTGGCAAACTAATGCTTCCCGGATTCATAACCAGCAAACCTTCTTCCTGCTCAATATACGGGCAATGGGTATGTCCAAATAAAATAATGTCAGCCCCTCTACGTAAGCCTTCCTCTTTTACCCCTTCAGCATTATAATATACCCCATATCGATTTCCATGCGTCATAAAAATACGATGTCCCATTAAAGTCAACTCTTGTTCTCGATCAATATCTGAAAAATAATCATTGTTTCCTGATATTAAAGTATAGGGACAGGAAACGAAGGCCTCAATAAAATGTTCAGAACCTTCTAAATCCCCTAAATGTAACAAATGATCAATTTCCCCCGCTTCGTCTAATGCACGGTTCAAATGCACATTAGAACCATGAGAATCGCTTACAACCAATACTCGCATTTTCTTCACCCTTCACCTTCCTGCAAAAAACGCTCTATTTCGACCCTTGCCTGTGAAAGTGCTTTTCCTCTATGGCTAATTTCATTTTTTTGTTCTAAACTTAATTCCGCTGTTGTACACCCATAAGCTGGAACGTAGAAAATAGGGTCATATCCAAAACCATTTTCTCCACTGCTTTCCTTTGCAATTTCTCCTTCAATCGTCTCTCTAATAGAAGTCACCCTTCCATTTGGATATACTGTGGCAATGGTACATACAAATCTTGCACTTCTTTCCTGTCCGGTCAATCCTTCTAATTTGTCCAATATCGCTTGATTTTTTATAACATAGGAAGTATCTTCTCCCATAAATCGCGCAGAATGTACCCCCGGTTGCTTGTCCATAGCATCCACTTCCAATCCGGAATCATCTGCCATCACAATACAATTGTCTTCTCCTTGTTCTTTTAAATAATTCCAAATGGCAAGCGCCTTGATTTTCGCATTTTCTTCAAAAGTTTTTCCATTTTCTTCAATTTCAATATCTATATTTGCTTCCTTCATAGATTGAATTTCCAGAGACAATCCTGCTAATATCATACGAATTTCTTTCATTTTTCCTTGATTTCCTGTTGCAAATATTAATTTCATATTTTCCTCCTGCAAATCACAATATATTTTTATACTGTCATGATTCGAAACCAGAACAATAACAGTGCAAAATACATGCAAAATTTTCTTCTCAATCACTAGTTGTCTGTTGAATGATATTCTTACATCCACTTCAGCAACCCCACATGTCAGCTTGCTGACACCGACATAAATAAAAGTAGGTTTACTTTTCTTCTTTGATTAAAATATGCATCTTCATGACGACCTTGCTGACTCCACCTTAAATAAAAGTGAGTTTACTCTTTCCTATTTGTGAACAATAACCTTGTTTATTTCTATTCTGTTAACATTTCTCTTATGTTTTTTCCTATTACTTCCACCATTTTTTCCCTGTTATCTTCCTGCGATAAATAATCTACATCACCCGGATCACTCAAAAATCCCAATTCTAATAACACCGTAGGCATCGTGGTATTTCGAATGATATATATAGATTCTCCGCCATGTATCCCTCGATTAGATAAGCCAGTTTCTTGGGATAAGGCAGTCAAACAAGACTTTGCTATTCGTTTTGCCTGCTCTTTATTCTCATTGTAGGAAACCAATGCTTCCAATCCAGTTCCCTCATCACAATCAGAGCTATTGCAATGTAAGCTCAAGAACAAATCCGCACCTACTTCATTGGCCAAATGCACTCTTTGTTTTAAGAAAACTCTTTCGTCATCTGTACGGGTCAAATAAATCTTCCAATCCGGTAAATGCAAGGTTTCTGCCAAACGTTTTTCAAAGTCTAAATTATAATCCTTTTCCTGCCACTTTCCCTTACAGGCATTACTTCCCGAATCTTTTCCACCATGTCCGGCATCCAAAACCAAAATATGCGAATACACCTCTTTTGGTGCCCTGCAATTCACATAAATATACTTTTGATCCTCGTAGAGTTCATACGCATATATTTGTGGCACAGTAATGGATAACCGCAGTTGCAAACCCTCATGCGCTGTCTTGGTATAGGCAAGTTCCAACTGCTCTCCCATTTTCTCTCCATTTTGCTTTTTATCCTTCTTTACAAATGTGATTTGTTTTTTTTGGATTGTTTCTTGTGTCATATGATAAAAATAAATTTCTACCTTATGCTCCTCATAACAATCCCGAATGGAAATAGGCAAAATGCCGGCATAATTTTTTTTTATTGCAATATATGTATTTCCCAGCTTTTTTTGTAATACTTCTTTTTTCTCTATCTTATGTATTGGCGTTTCCTGCTGGATTTCTTTTTTTTCATTGCCGTTATGTTCTGCGCACATTACATTCTTCTCTGTATATTTCGACATTTTTTTCCCTTTTAAATCTTGGTAATATATACCAAAAGTAAGGCAACACATCAAAACAAAGGAAATGCCAACCTGCCACACCAACTGTTTTAAAAAACGATGATTCACTTCTGTATTCTTCCCTCTCTAGAATGCTATGTAAACAACCACTGTCTAAACAGTAATTTTCCTGCTTCATAAGCAATCACTACCTCAAAACAATATTCTTCCTGTTTTTTTAACAACCGCTGTCTAAAACAGTAATTTTCCTACTTCATAAGCAATCACTACCTCAAAACAATATTCTTCCTGTTTTTT
>JAFORL010000029.1 GCA_017393285.1 Lachnospiraceae bacterium | reverse complement strand
TCCGTTCCCTCACAAGCCCATAGGTAAGAAGACAATTGCATGGCAATTTGCAAATTCCAAAATAAAAAGAGGAAAAGAAACACGTTTCTTTTCCTCTTTCTTCTATCATTATCCTTTGTAAATAATCATCTTTTACTTAAATTGATGATGTGCAATACGCAATCTAGCATGTTTTACCTTTGTACTAAAAAAATGAAAAGTTTTCAAATCATAAACCTTGCCATTGTAACTGACTTTCTTGTCACCTGCCAATACTTCTCTCGCAGCTTTAATACATGCTTTTTCACTAGCTGATTTAAATTTGCCAGCTTGATATCTGCTCATTGCTCGTTTCAATGCACCATTTCTTACAGGTCCAAATTGGAATTTTTGATAAATAACTCCTTTTACAGTATTCGGAAAACTTTTTGATGCCTTTCTATTCATGACAACAATTCCTACTGCTTTCTTTCCTGCATATGGCTCACCAGATGCCTCTGCATAAATAATACAAGACAAAAGCTTTAAATCTGTACTAGAATAAGTCTTCTTTGCAGCTCGTTTTGTACTAGTTTTTTTCTGAGAAATCACTTTAGCTCCTGTAGTTTGACTTTGAGTAGTTTCACTGTTCACTGTTACATCTTGTTCCTCTGTTTGTACTACAGGTGCTACTGCCACCTGTTCTTGTACAATCGCTGTCCCACTTGCTATAACGTTTCCATCTACGTCACTTTGGTCTGCCTTAACTTGTTCAGCATCCATTTCGACTGCACTTGTCGTCACACTACGTGTTGCTTTTACATTCTCAGTTGCTTGGTCTTCTTGTGTCACCGTGTTGCTTATTACAGTCTCCTCCACTGCGGCCTTAGCCACCATTGAAGTCTGTTGTGTAGAAAGCAAAACACTTCCTGCCAACAAAACTGTAATAATACTTTTTAATTTCATAGATATTCTCCTTTTCCTGCCTCCGTGCAATATGTAATCTCTAACATAACACACAACTTGTTTTACAATTACTTTTTATTCCTTTGGTCAGTAACAGTTTCATACTACGTTTGTGAGTATAACCGATGTTCTACATAAAAGCAAGCAATTTTCATTTCGTTAATTTCTTCCATTTTTTTACTTTTTGTAATTTTTTCTAATAATTTTCACTAACTATTTTGAAAAAATCCATTATTTTTTGTGCATTTTATGGATTGCCATATTCATATTCCTTTTTTTATATTAATAACCCTTTAAAATAATTGTTTCATTTTTGTTAAGTTTGTAAGATTTTTTTAATAATTATACATTCTACACAATACTTCTTGGCTATTCCCTGCATTTTTTTATAACTTTTTCACAATTCATTTGTCCACCAAATAGGTCTAAAGCACTACCTACGGTTACATTTATCCTATTTTTACCAATTTTTTTCAAAGTATCTATGTCTGAAAAATTACCCACACCACCAGCATAGGTAATGGCATTTCCTTCATAATCTGCCAAAATCTTTACTAAATTCCTTTCTACACCATTGGCTTTTCCTTCCACATCCACAGCATGTACCAAAAATTCATCACAATACTGTTCTAACTCCTCCAAAACCGCTTTTGTCAACACCGTATCTGTAAATTTTTGCCATCTGTCCGTTACAATATAATACAATTCTTCTCCCTTTTCATTTATTTTTTTTCTACAACTCAAATCCAACACCAAATGTTCTTTTCCTACTGCAGCTACCAATTTTTTTAGATTATCGTAATTAATCACACCATTCTTAAAAACATAAGAAGTAACAATTACATGGGTCGCACCTGCTTCAATGAAAAGTTTAGCATTGTCTGCATGTATACCGCCACCCACTTGTAGCCCATTTGGATAAGTACGCAATGCTAATTTTGCCTGCGCTACATCTTCTGCATAATACTCACTGGACTCAGGATTTAAAATAATAATATGCCCACCTTTTAAGCCTTCCTTCTTATATAAATTAGCATAAAAAGCACCATCTTGATTAGATACAAAATTTTCA
Organism: Lachnospiraceae bacterium; assembly: GCA_017393285.1. Lineage (GTDB taxonomy): Bacteria > Bacillota > Clostridia > Lachnospirales > Lachnospiraceae > CAG-411. The sequence goes on along the minus strand of JAFORL010000029.1, from coordinate 40,072 downwards.
TCTGCATGATTACCCAGATCCAATAAACTGCCCCCAACAATTTGCTTTACTTTTCCATTATGTATATCTATACAAGGTCTAAATTCCATTTTTTATCACCATTGTCAATCTTCATATAAAAGATACATTTGACAATACTCATTTTAGAGTTTCCTTTCCTATATTTTTTTACTATTATATTTGCAAGATTCCTTCGCAAGTCTTGCATGCCGGATCCCCGTCACCTTGCAAAGACACCTTCCAACCACAATCTGTGCTCGCCACACAAAAAACTTTCTATCTATAAGTCTACCGAATATCGAACAAGTGTCAACCCAATTTTAAACTTTTCATACAAGACTTCATCCCACAGAAATAAAAAAGAAGGTTTGTGATTCGCAAGCACTTTAAAACACATAACTCCTTGTAAAGCAAATAAGGTTTTCACTATTATTTTTATTGATATTTCAAAAGAATTCCATTTTTACTCTAATGAATTTATCCAAAATAATCGAAATACTATATGGATTGTGTATTGCATTTTTGATTGATACAATCCACTTTATTGGTGCATAGATTTATGCTTCCATCCAAATTAGAAAAAGGTTAGGTGACGTTCCATGAATGTGTTAGAATATTTATCGCAAAAAAAACAGGACTTGCATGTGCATAAACATCCTTTTGCACAAAGTGCAGCAAATTTTAAATATGCATATTGTTTTGGTTTAGCCGTTCTTGTATATGGATACAAAGAACAACTTCCAATTACGATTGACACTTTTTCTTCTATACTAAATGATATTCATTTAGATTTAGAACAGCAAAAAAAATTACCTCTACAGGTAAAAAATCATTTTGATTTAAAAATCTCTGAGGTATTTCATCTTTTGGATACGAAACCCAAACAATACTGTTTTTTAGCAGATTTATATCGTCTATCTTTTTTTGGATTAATCTCACCTACCTATTGTCATGATATAATTGAAGGTTATAGCCAGGTATTTAATTTTTCACCTGCTGAACATACATTTATAAAAGAATTTTCTACATTAGGTTACCAAACAGCGAACGAATTAAAGAAACGTACCTTATCCGTCTATGACACAAAATTGGATCAAGCAATCACATTATATGAAAATTTTAAAGCCAGTGGATATTATGTTTCCACATCTATATTGGAATACATTTATCCATCATTTTCTCTTACAAACGAAATACATGATTTAAAGTTGAATGATGGATCCATTCAAAGATATGAATCAAACTTGAAAATACAAGGAAAAATCGAAATATCGAATTGTAGCACGTTAGTACTAGATCATGCTTATATTAAAATAAAAGGCTCTTTTTCTGTTACCAACGGAAAAATTATCATTCGAAACTCCATTTTAGATGTAGAAGAATGTGTGAATGATTTTCTTATTTATATAGAAGATACTCCTGCCATTCGAATTGAAAATTCCACTATTAATTGCCATAACAAATGCGGTTTTTTAAATCAAAAAAGTGGACAACTAAAGCTACAGAATAGCACCATTTCCAATACAAGTAAGGACTGTTGTGTCTATTTTGAAGGTAATTCTGCGGAAATTTCACAATCGCATTTCTTATCCTGCAAAAATGGTGCTGTCTTTAACAATGCAAAAAAAGAGTTATTCATTGGATCCTGTGAATTTCAAGATTGTAGCAACATTCATGGTGGTGCCATTCATTGTCGCTCCATTGCTGATACAACCATTTATAATTGCAAATTCGACAATTGTCATGCCCAATATATTGGTGGTGCAATTTATTTTGTGAATTTAAAGTATGGACAAAATGTTTTACATTGCGATTTTTCCAACTGCACCCCCACTGACAGTGTAGTTTTCAATTCTTACCATCAAAAAGGATATAAAGATTTAGCAGAAGAATCCTAGATTTCACTGTCATACATGGTGGTGACTGCGAAACAGTTATGTCTGTTTACTTTATATAGAAAGGAATCAATTATGAGGAAAGGCACCTTAAGTAAATTCAACCGAAAAAAAGATTTATGGATATCCAGAAAGCATCCATTATATATGGAAACCATCGGTTTCAAGACCTTGTATGCTGCTGGTATTTTAATGCATACAAGACTAAATGAAATGCATAATCCCTTTGCTAATTTTGAGTTCGAGAGATTAATCACAAAAGGGTTTGCATTAAGTTCAAAAGAAACCATTACTATGATGAATATGTCCAAAGATGTAAAAATATTAGTAGATGAATTAATACATGCTTTGAAAGATCATAAAATGCGTTTATTTTTCTTGTTCGATTTATATAATGTATCTATGTCCGAATACAATATTTCTTTAAACGAACAAAAATCAATTGATTTATTTGCAGATTTGTTAGATATTTCAGAGGAAGAACGAACCTATATTTTACAGTTTATTTCCTCTGCATATTGCAAAGAATATCCGCGTTGCCTGGCAGTTTTTGAAGAAATGGAAAAGGCCGACTGGCCTCTTAGCATGGCAGAATTGTCCTATTACATGGTAAATTATCCTTATACCACCCATGTATATCCAAAAGATATCAAAAACAATACTACCTACTATTTTCATGGCAACTGTACCTTTCATGGTACCATTGAAATTCCAAAAGGTAGCAAAATTTATATTACCAATGCCATTGCAGAAGTAGAAAAGAATTTTCAAGTTCAAGGTGGTGCATTATGGATTGAAAATAGTTGTATTTCCTTTTCAGAGCATATCAACAGCAACAATTTCGATCATTCCTTTATCACGAGTCATCGACACTCTTTATTACATTTTTGTAATAGTAATTTTTATTGCAGGCATAATGGAGGCTTATTATTTGCCTCTCATAGTACTACCACGATTGAACATTGCAATATTTATGACACCAGCTTTACCTCATCTTTGGTTTGTAACGGAGAATCGATTCATATTCAAAATACCAATTTTTTGAATTGCTTTTCCAAGCAAAACGGTGGTGCTATTTTTATCCAAAAAGGAACCAGCCAGATTCACAATTGTAACTTTACCAATTGCAACTCTCACAATGGTGGAGCGATTTTTGCCAGTAAACAGACTGTCATTTCAAATTGCTTTTTCGATAACTGTTGTGCTGTGGAATTCGGTAGTGCCATTTATTATAACGGAGCCATTCGTTCTAATATTGAAAAATGTGAATATAGCAATTGCTATCCTAAGGATGATGTTATTGTACAGTTCATTCACAAAAAAGAATTATATCATATAGAAAAACATGTGGTACTAAAATATACAACGATTTTTGATTGTCCCATACAAATCGATGATTTTGGTATCTTAGAAGTGACAAATTCCACTCTCTATGTACGTTATACCTTACTTTGCAAGGGAATCTTAAATATGAAAAACAGTAAACTACTGGGACATCAGTTTGAAGGTAGAGATTTGGTAAATTTTGAAACACCTAAAAATTGTAGCTTTACCAACTGTGAATTTGACGGAGAAGAAACACATGGTATTTTTCGTGCAGTACGTGCAAGATTACATTTAACCAATTGTATTTTTAGAAACACTGCAAATGGTCGCGCTATTTACAATGCATTTTTACCAGTTATAGATGGTTGCGTTTTTTCTTATTGTCAAGAAGGTGCTGTGTATTGCCATGCCGGAAAAATTACCAATTCTCATTTTATAAACTGCCACGCAAGAAGTGGTGGCGGCATTATTATGTATGGAGCCAGAGGAAAAATTGAACACTGCTATTTTAAGCGTTGTACTTCTAATTATAGTGGCGGAGCCATTGATACCTCTGGAAGTTATCATATTGTAGATTGCACTTATGAAGAATGTAGACCCAATAATGTATCCTAAGAAAAAAAAGAGCTATTGTGTATCACTTGCCACAATAGCTCTTTTTCAGTCTTACCCCACAATCCTTGACACAAAGTATTTCTCTCAGTCAAAGATTGTGACTTTACCACTTTGTATACTGGTATTTTAACTTTACCTGACACAAAGCATTTTTCTCAGCCAAAGATGGTAATCCCAACCAAGCGAAACCTTTCTATCATAAAATATACTTCTATTTCAAAATTAAATTGGAAACCTTTCTAAAATCACCATCCATAATGGTATAGGTACTTTTCAAATCTTCTACACATTCCGGTGAAATTTCAGTATGTATATACAAAGAATCTAAGCCCATCTCATAGGAGCCTTGAATATCTGAAATAGAATCATTTCCAATCATAATGGTCTCCTTTGGATTTAAATGATATCGCTGTAAGAGTTTTGTATAAAAACTCTTTCCAGGTTTCTTACAAGCTTCCTCCGAAGAAATTAAAATACCATCAAAATATGACAAAAGTCCTAAATACTGCAATTCAGGTCTTGTAAAATTACTCTGTGCATTGGAAAGCAGATAGATTTTTTTTCCCTTTACTTTTAACTCTTGCAAAAAAGGAATAACCCCTTCATATAGGCAAATAAACTTTGTAGAAATAACACGAAACATTTTCATAATCACGTCTATAATCTCATCTGATACAGTAACATTCTTTTCTGTAAATAAACGTTTAAATACAAGACTTAGGTCTACTTCTGGATAGGCTTCTGTCTCCTTCATCTTTTTTTCTAACTCTGCACTATATAAAGCATATTTCTTTTTTAATTCATTTCTGTCATAAATCGCACCATAAAATCCATACATTTCTGCCATGCGATCCCATAAATATACTTTTCCTTCATTTGTACGAATATCTACTAACGTACCATATAAATCAAACACATAATTTTTATACATATCTTTTTCCTTTCTATCCAAAAGCAACTATTCAATCAAAGTATCCATACAATGCAAAAAACTGATTCGACAAACCTAATCCTATGATTATGCATCGACTTTACAAGTAAACCCACTTTGATTCATGCTAGTGTCAGCTAGCTGACATGTGGATTTACAATAGCCAGACTGTTACGCATTTGCATTCATTATAACGAATTTTCACAAAAGATACAAGCCAACATTTCCTATTTTATACCCGACTTTCATGACAGGTAAAATAAATAATTTGATACTGCTGCGATAACATTTCCAACATAGATTTTGCTTTTTCTATTTTTTCCTGATCTAAATTTACAAAAGGGTCATCTAGTAACAAATATGGTTTTTCATCAGGAAACATAACATCCAATATAGAAAATCTCAAACAAATTCCAAATAAATCCTGCATACCAAAGCTAAAGGTTTCTGATGATCGTATCATGCCATGGGCAACCACTCCAACTGCACCCTCTTGATCGACATGAATTTGCATTGACTCCTGAAAAAAAGCTTCACAATACTTTTTCATATTCTTTGTAATAGGATTACGGTATAAATTCACAAAATTTTCTCTTGCTTCTTGCAGACACTCTCTGGTTTTAACGACAATATGATATCTTTCTTTATTTTTTTTGATTTTTTCCTGTAGAACCGGAATTTCCTGCAACATTTTTTCTTTTTCCTGCAAATCTGCCTTAGCCCGTTCCAAAGCAAGCTCTACTTCTATTCTCTCTTTTCGAATATCTTCAATTTCTTGATAAACTTGGTCATACTGTCCTTGTAACTCCCCTGTACTCGTATCTGCATCCAAGTCCATATGTTTGTACTTCCATTCCAACAATTCAGGATACCGTTCTTCCATTTCTTTTAACTTTTGTTGTAACTGGTCATACTCTGTTCTTTGTTTTTGATAAGCCTCTAACCGAATAGCAATGCTTTGTAACCGTTGGGCTGCATCCTCTTCTTTGGGAATCGTATATTTTATAAAAAAAGTTTCTATACTTCTTTCTTGCATCTGCATTTGTTCTAATAACTGTTCTTTCTGTTTCCAACGTTCTTGTAAACTTGGCGCACTTGCTGTAATCAGCATCAAGGTATCCACCCAAATATGCAAATCTGTCACCTGGTCAATCGGAAATTGCTGCACATATTGATATATGGTTTCTTCATCAATTTCAGAAGCCTCCACATTCTCCTGACTTTCCATAGCATTTTCTTCTACGGTTTGTTCTAAAGCCTTTCTTCTATTTTTTTCAGCTAAAAAAAGACTGCCCATTCCAATAAAGAAAATGCATATGCCAACTATGATTTTCCAAAAACTAGCTATACTACCTAATACAATTGCGCATATACCAAACCAAACAAAAGGCATATGCGACAAAGGTATGCTTTCAATTTGAGGCATAGTATTACATTCTGCTTCCGCTTGGGATAGATTTCCATTATTTTTTGACAAACACTGCTTACACTGCAACAAATCTTCCACATTTGGTAATTCTCCCCATTTTTCTATGATAGAAATCTGTTGTTGCTCTTGTTCTGTCATGAGAATTTGTTCCAATGCTTTTTGATTTACCTGCAATTGTCGAAGCTGCGTTATAACAGAAAACACTTCTTCTAATTCTGGTATTCCATTTTCGAAGTATTCTTCTGTTTCTTCCAATTGTTCTTCTTTCATCGCCTGCTCTTGCAACAAATCCTGATAAATAGAAAATAAATTTTGTTTTATTTGCATTTGCTCCTGTTTTCTGAGGATTTGATGTATGGATTGTAATTTTGCATTTAGCTGCTTCTCTTTATAGTCACGTTCATATATTTGTTTTTGTATTGACAGCACTTGGTTTTCAAATTCCTTTTTTTCAGCTTGTTGACTTTGTAACTCCTGCAAACGACAAATCATCTGCGACAATATTCCATTTTTTCTTTGCGGGCTCAGTCGGTTCTCTTCCTGTGCTAAAATTTTGTCTGCCTGCGCATATGCTTCCATATCTCCAGTTTGTTCCCCAATATTTCCAATTTTAGCATGCATTTGATCGGTATAATAGGTTTTACAATCCGCTTGTCCAAATAATATGCTTCGCATATAAGCTTCCGCATCCAAGCCGAATATTTCCTTTCCAATGTCTTTTGTATAATCAAAACATTTCATACCCGATTGTTCATCCCACAATACCATTTTATCTTCTTTTTCTTTCAAACCGAAGCTTCTCTCTAATCGATACACACGATTTCCAACAGAAAATACAATGCTACCACCATAGACGCCCCCTTGCCATGGTCGATATCGTTCCCGTTCTTTTTTAGACTGGTCTCTTACTTTTTCGTAATGCATACCATAAAACATGATTCTCAAAAATGCAACCAATGTACTCTTTCCCCAACCATTTTCCTTCTGTATCACATGTAAGCCACCTGAAAAATCCATATCAAATTGAGACAAACATCCAAAATTTTCAATATGACAGTGTATCAATTGCATTCTGGTAACTCCTCTCCCGACAATGCAAGCATGCCGAATCGTAAAATTTGATTTTTTTCTTCTTCTGCAATTTCTAATTCTTCCACAAGACGAACAAACTCCCCTCTTAAGGTTTTCTGATTTTGGTATGCATCATAGGGAATTGCATATTGGGTTTTATCCTCAATCTCAAAATAATAGTAGGAATCCCAAAAAGCACTTTCTATGTAGGAAAGATTTTTTTCAACTTCTGCAGGCAAATCCCCCACTATTCTCACTCTTACATAATCCTTTTCTCTCACCATTGAATTTTCCATGGTTTCTTCTATCCGTCGAACCATTTGCATACTAGATACGCACTGCTCAACGTCTACATCTATCACATAGACTCTACGTTTTCCAAAAGGAACAAATTGGGTTCGCAAAGAAAAATCGTCTTCCCATAACTCCATATATACAAAGCCTTTTTCTCCACACTCATCAAAGCCACGTCCCTCTAAACAACCACAATAACAATAGCAGCCTCTTTGATCCAACACATATTTTTCATAAGTATGTATATGTCCCAAAGCCAAATAATCTATTCCTTGATTCTGCAATTTTAATAAAGGAATCTGATCTTCTGTCGAATCCTGCTGTAGCGTATTTACCGCCATTCCATGTAACATAACAATATTATACTGATTTTCGTCCAATTGCAAATACTGTAAATCTTCCTCTAAACTCTCTCCCTCACATTGTGCACCGGTAATCGTAACCTTTCCGTATTTATATTGTTGAAATGGTGTTTTAAAAACGTAAAAATTATCTGGTAACGCTTCCTCTGATTTCCAAAACTTTTTACGATCATGATTTCCACGCACATAAAAAAAAGAAATCTGACTGTGTTCTTCTACCAGTTCAAAAAATTCCTGCACCAAATAATTCGCTGGGCAATCTGTATCAAATAAGTCACCGCAAATTAAAATAACCTGCACCTGCTCTTGTACTGCAAATGCCACCAATTCCTCAAAAGTCATCCATAATTCACGATTTCTTTCTTGCGCTTTTTCTTTACTTAACTTCGTGGTCAATTGTGAATCCAAATGTATATCTCCACAATGTATTAGTTTCATTTTTATCCTCCCAATTCTTCATTTTTGCATTTTTATAATCTCAAGAACAAAGAGTTTTGCTTGCAAAACTCTAGCGCGACCGCAGTATTGCGCAGCAATTAACTCCATCTCCGCGGTCTGCGCATCCTCGCGGAGCGTTTTTTATGTAATAGGAAATTGAATCGCAATTTCCTATTACATAATAAAGGAGCCATTGCACTGTTTTTCAGTATACAAGCCATGGTAGCTCCCCAACGATCACTTGTAACTGTTACACACACTGCTACAGCCCCTCTACTTTATTGTCCACCTAACACAATATCTGCTAAGGATAATTTTTCTTCTTCCCACTCTGGTATAAGCTTTTGTATATCCTTAATTGTAGATAAAATACCTACAACATCCTCATAACCACCGTAAAACTCCTCAAAAGACGTTACTTTAATATCCGAACATTCCGCCCTATATGCATCTAACATACTGGTCATATCTAATTCTTTTAAATTGCCATCTATAACAGACTCCATTGCAGTCAACATCTGTATTTCCATCGCCATACCAATTTCATGGGAGCCATCTTGAATCAACTGACCAACTGTGCTATTTCCCCCCATTAAAGACTCAAACCAAATTTCAAATTTATTCTCAATTTCACCCTGTTGTAAGATTTTTTCACTCAAACTCAAAGTTTTCGGATTGACCTTATCATTGCGATTTCGATATGCTTCCACATAGGCAATACTCATTTCCAAGTCCATTGGTTTTGACGAAATGATAGCACTTCGTTCCACCTCTAATGCCTCCATTTCAACATTGTGTTCTGCTTTTGACAAGTAATCTAAAATCGTATTTTCTAACTTTCCTTCATCAAACAAAATCACATGTGTCATAAAATACCTACGCTCTTCCGGACTTAATTGTTCAAAACCTCTGACTTTACCTATATTCTGTTGCAATCGATTACTCAACTTAATTTTATAATCTTGAATCAAGGTGCTACTGGCTGCCACAAACTCTTTTGCATAACTATCCAAGTGTGACATGCTTTCTTCCACCTGCTGATATCGTTCCACACCAGATTGCAATACCTGCACCATCTCTTCTAACCCCTGTGATATAGCCTGTACCACTTCATCCAAAATTTCCAGTTTCCCCTGCTCAAATATCAAATCCGGCAATTCTGCTACCTGTTTTGTTAACACATGTAAGGTCTGGCTCTGTTCCTGCAAGACCTTACCAGATTTGCCAACCTTTTCATAACTTTTACATAATTCTTCCAAAAGCAACTTCCATTCTTCAAATAGAGGATTCCATTTTTGAAAATATGCCTGTTTCATATGTTTGCAAATGCTGGCATACATATCTACACTCAATCGTGTCAATTTATTTAATTGCGTCTCTTTCATCGTTCACACCTCGCAATTACCTTTTGTTGCTTCTACCGACAACAAAAGCATAAACAATTGCAAAAACAGCAACAACCCCCATCGTAATCAAACCAATTTGTGAATTCCAAGGTTGTAACATAACCAAAACAATAATAGATAAAAAGCATGACCAACCTGACAATATTAAATTCTTTGTGTGCCACTCTTTATCTCTTTTATTTCTTTCTTCTTTGTTTTTTTCGATTTCTTCCAAAAGTGCATCTGTTTTTTTTGCATACTCTTCCTGCAGTTGTTCCATTCGCGTGCAGATGTCTGCCACACGTTGCCCCATATCATCTAACACCTGTTTATCTGGAATTTTTTCAACAATCAATTCTTGCTGTTGCTCCATAATTCGTTGACTGGTGGTTTCTAATTCTTCCGTCACCTTGTCAATATATTCTTTTACTACCTGACGAAAATACGCTCTTTCTTCGTCTCCATATGCACGTACCTGTGTTGTGTATTGCGTAAATATATCTGTATATCCACGATCTAATACTTCTAAGCCAGCAGAAATTTTTTCTGTACTTTTTTCCATCTGCTCCATGTAGTTTTCTAAATCAGCAGGTGTAATCACCTCGTGCAAAATTTTCTTCAAATCTGCATTACAGTTATCGATATCTTCCGCCAACTCTTTTCTTGCATCTCTGGTCAATTGATGAAAACGTTCAAAAAAATCTTCTGCATCTTTATTTTGTTCTTTATGAAATTCTTCTAAATAACTGTTCCCGGCCTTTTCATAAGCATCATGATATTCCTGTAACATTTCATTAATTTTTCCCGCTTGTACCTCCACAGTCTCACGAATATCTTCCGCTTTTTGTAAATTTGAAATTACGGATTCTACGGCATTCTCCTGCGCCTTTGTATTCTCTATCATTAATGTCTTACAATGTTCCAATTGATCTGTATATGCATTACAAATCTCCCGTAAATCTTCTAGATAAATCTCTTTACTAATTGTTTCAGCTAAATTTTTAACATAAGTTTCAAATTCTGTTTTAATCTGATTAGACATTTATATTTCCCCTTTGTTTTTATAATATCATCAATACTTTTTTACACCCATTTTTCATACCTCAAATATATTGTAGCTTTTATCTATTTTTTCACACCTTAAACAATAATATTGTAGCATATTTCCCTATAAAAACCAACATCTTTTGATAAAGAAAAACACATGAGATATATAAAAATCGACTACTATCATCGTAATCACAGAACAAAGAATTTGGCTTTATAGGATGAATTTTTCGAACAAAGAGTTTTGCTTGCAAAGCTCTAGCGCGACCGCGGTATTGCGCAGCAATTAACTCCATCTCCGCGGTCTGCGCATCCTCGCGGAGCGTTTTTTATGTAATAGGTAATTGCATCGCAATTTCCTATTACATAAAAAAAAATCATACAAGTCAACAAAAAAACTCGTATGATTCAAAATAAGCTGCTAACGGGAGTCGGACCCGTGACCTCCGCATTACCAATGCGACGCTCTACCACCTGAGCTATAGCAGCATGCTGTGCTTTTCACACCTCACAATTCATGATTATAGCACAACTCATATCACATGTCAAACATTTTTATGATATTTTTTTCATTTTTTCTTATTTCCAATTTCCCCTTTGTCTGACAATCTCATAAGATAAAATTCCCATCGCAACAGATGCATTTAACGAATCAATATCTCCATTCATAGGAATCTTTGCAACAAAATCACATTTTTCCTTTACCAATCTTCCTACGCCTTCGCCTTCATTTCCAATTACCAAGCCGATTGGACCTTTTAAATCCATGTTATACATTACTTCCCCATCCATATCAGCACACACAAACCATAACCCACGTTCTTTTAACTGTTCAATTGTATTTGCAATATTTGTAACCTTTGCAACCGGTGTATAATTCAATGCTCCTGCGGAGGTTCTTGCAACAGTAGCAGTCAAGCCTACAGCATGACGCTTAGGAATAATTACTCCATGGGCCCCTGCCTGATTTGCTGTACGAATAATAGCTCCTAAATTATGTGGATCCTCAATATTATCCAACAAAATCAAAAAAGGAGGCTCTCCTTTCTTCTCTGCCAAAGCAAACATATCCTCCAACTCTGCATATTCATATGCAGCAGCATGTGCAATCACGCCTTGATGCTTTCCAGTTGCAGAAATCTGATCCAATCGTTCTTTTTTTACAAATTGAATGATGGTATCATGCTTTCTTGCTTCTCTTGTAATTGTGCGAATCGGACCATCCTGACACCCATCTAAAACATATAATTTATCAATCGTCTTTCCAGAACGAAATGCCTCTATTACAGCATTTCTCCCTTCTATTGTTAATTCCTCACTATGCATACTTTATCCTTTCTGCAATCCTATGCTTACCAATTCTAAAATGCGTTCCATGCTATGATTCAAATATAAATACCCCATCAATGCTTCAAATCCGGTAGCCATGCGATATTCTATTACGCTGGCATTTTTCGCTTTTGTATAAGATTTTGCATTTCTACCTCGATGATATACATTTTTTTCTTCTTCCGTCAGATATGGTTGCAAGATTTGAATCATTTCTGCCTGTGCTGCTGCCTTAACTAAACTACTCACTGTTTTATGCAACTGATTTGCTCGTGCATTTCCTTTTCCAACAACCAAAGTTCTAATCACCAAATCATAAATCCCATCACCAATATAAGCCAAAGCAAGTGGGGAATACTGCCCCAAAGGCTGTTCTTGCATGGAAAAGGTATCGTAAATTGACTGCACCAAATCCATATCTACGCTCTGCTCCATTTTACACCTTCTCTTGTATCCTTTAAGACAATGCCTTTTTCCAATAATTCATCACGAATTGCATCCGCTTTTGCAAAATCTTTATCTTTTCTTGCCTGTTGTCTTTGCGCAATCAATGCTTCTATATCAGCTTCTAACACTTCCTCTTTTGGCTCTACAGAAACACCCATAATATGCATCAATGTACAAATCATCTGCTTCACCTGTGTAACAACAGCCTCATTACTATCTGCCTGTATTTCCACATTTGCAATCTTAACCATTTCAAAAATTGCAGCAATTGCATCTGCTGTGTTAAAATCGTCTTCCATTGCGTCGTCAAATTTTTTGTTTAAGACCTTAAATTTGTCCATCAAAAGCTGATCTTCTTCTGCCAGCTCTCTTTTACTTGTATTCTTTTCCAAATCCGTCAAACGTTCTACAGACACTTTGATACGTTCTAAACTATTTTTTGCAGCTTCCATCAATTCTTCACTAAAATTCAAAGGCATACGATAGTGTGCACCACTTAACATAAAGAAACGAAGGACATCATATGGAAATTTCTTACCTATATCTCTTACAGTAAAGAAATTACCTTTTGATTTTGACATTTTTTCATTATTGATGTTCAAAAAGCCATTGTGCATCCAATATTTAGAAAATTCTTTGCCATTTGCTGCTTCACTTTGTGCAATTTCATTTTCATGATGTGGAAAAATTAAATCTTCTCCACCTGCATGAATATCAATCTGTTCTCCTAAATACTTCTTACTCATTACAGAACATTCAATATGCCAGCCCGGACGTCCATCACCCCAAGGTGCGCTCCAAAATGGTTCGCCATCCTTCTTTGGTTTCCACAAAACAAAGTCTAAAGGATCTTCCTTATCTTCTTCTCCGGCAACCTTAATTGCTCTATGTCCTGCTTCTAAATCATCAATATTTTTCTTAGACAACTTTCCATACTCTCCAAAGCTTCTTGTACGAAAATATACTGTCCCATTTTTTTCGTATGCATGACCTTTTTCAATCAATTGACTAATCATTGCTATCATGCCATCAATTTCTTCCGTTGCTTTGGGATTTTTGGTTGCAGGCATAATATTCAATGCTTCCATATCTTCCTTTACACTTTGGATATAACGCTCTGAAATTTCTTTTGTAGAAACCCCTTCTTCCAATGCTTTTTTAATAATTTTATCATCCACATCTGTAAAATTAGAAACATAATTTACGGTATATCCTTTGTATTCAAAATATCTACGAACTGTATCAAATGTAATCATAGGTCTCGCATTACCAATATGAATGTAATTATATACGGTAGGTCCACACACATACATGCGTACCTTTCCTTCTTCTATTGGTTGAAATTCTTCTTTTTTCTTAGTAAGCGTATTATAGACTTTCATCGCCATAACCATTTCCCTTCTATATATGATTGATCATATCATAACTATATTAGCTTTTCATATTTTTTTCATTTCATGTCTCTGCCAATAATTTTTGTATCAACTTATACTGTATCATATTCGCATTTTTCTTGACAAGTACTTTTTCTATATTTTTATTTATTTATCTTATAATTGTTTTATTTTTATGAATACACTTTTCTCAATACACATTTTATAAACATACATATAATTTATGTGATATATTTATTGAAAATTCACTAAAAAAATAGTATACTATAATAAGGGATTTATAGCAGTGTTAACAGCTGTTTTTTAACAGCACCACATGTCATTATTCTCACATAGGGGTTAACATTACAATTGTAATAGTTCAGCCGAGTCATTCATAAAGTGCCAGATAACCAAAAGAAACGCATAAAAGAATGGCTAAACTGTTACATGCAATTATTTCATAGATTTATGAGAGGTGGTTATTATGACAAATTCAGGACAATTAGACAATAAAGATGAACAACAATTAAATCTTTTGGCAAGCAAAGCAGAATGTGGATTAATTAAACTGGCATACAATAGCGAAATGACCATATTATATAGCAATCCATATTTTTACACTTTACATGGATATACACAAGAAGAATACCAGGAACTCTTTGGTAGCAATGCACTTGCACGCATCCATCCAGATGATGCACAGCGCTTTAAAGCCTCCGTAGCACGCCAATTAAACATGGGAACTGCCCTTCGTTTTGAATACCGGGTAATAAAAAAAGACGGTTCTATTGCATGGTTATTAATCAAAGGACAAATGACAGCAAATGAGCAACGTATTTCCTATTTATGTTCCTGCATTGATATCACTTCCATGAAAATTTCATACCAGGATTTAGCTCGTTCTAAACAAGAGTTAGATGTCATTTCTAACAATGTACCTGGTGGCGTTGCCAAAATGCGTAGCACAGACTTTAAATTGCTGTACGCCAATAATACCTTTTTTGATTTGACAGGTTATTCCAGACTAGAATACGAAGAAGAATTTGATAATATATATTTGGGACTCATTCTTCCAGATGATGTACAAAATATACAAGAAGAATTAAAAAAGAGTTTGCGCAACCGCACACCACTTTCCATGGAATATCGTATTTTACACAAATCTGGGCAAATACGTTGGGCGTACATGAATGCCAGCTACATAGAAGAAAGTGATGGTGTTCCAATCTTTTTATGCGTTATTGTAGACTACACGGTACAAAAAGAATATCAAAAACAACTGGAATTATTTTCTAAAAAATCACAAATTCTTGCAGAATTGACCAATGAAAGACTTTGGGAATTTGATGTGCATACCGGCACCTTGCATCGTTCTGGTAATCTTGAACAATCTTTTACCGTTCAAGATACCATTCCTGATTTTTTAGATTATGTACGTGATCATGCCTTTGTACACGTAGATGATTTGAACACCTTTTTAAATGTTTTTCATTTTAATCGTGTAAGCAAGAAAAATATTAAATTAGAAGTTCGAATGAAAAATAATATTGGTTTATACAATTGGTACCGTTTACAAGGTGTTGTTATGTTTGACGAACAAGGAAAACCTTATCAGGTAATCGGAAAAACCAGCGATATTGATTCTTCCAAACAACTAGTATTAAAATTACAGGAAGAGGCAAACCATGACAATTTAACCCAATTGTTCAACACTTCTGCCATTGCTGACAAAGCAGAAGGTATTTTAAAAGAAAAAGCAAAAGATCAAGAAGTTACCTTGCTTTTAATAGACTTAGATCGTTTCAAAATCATCGCTGACCATTATGGCAGATTGTGCGCAGACAATATCCTATCTCAAACAGCTTTGGTTATGCATGATTTATTTCCGGAACAATCCATCGGACGTATCAGTAACGATCAGTTTGTGGTATTCATTTCTGATACAAAGTCAATTTCCAGTGTGGAAGAAAAAGCCGATGCAGCCTGTGATGCGATTCGCAATTTATCGGTTCCGGACCAGCCTGACTTGCACATTACATGTAGTGTAGGATACTTTTCAACCAAAGATACAAACTTTACTTTTGAAATTATGTTATCCAGAGCCAATGTTGCACTTCGTACCATGAAATCCAGAGGTGGCAACGGATGTGAAGCATATGGAAGTTTACACAATACAAATACACCAAATTTATCCGTTACCAAAAGACGAGACATGGAAATCAAACGTAGTTATTATGACCATTTAACCGGTTTATACTCATTGCCTGCATTCATTATAGAAGGGGAAGAAATCATACAAAATAAAAAGGAAAATGAAAATTTTGCAATCATTTACCTAGATATTAATTCTTTTAAAATTTTCAATGCCAACTACGGATTTACCGTTGGTAATAAAATTTTAAAATATTTTGCACGTGTATTGGAAGAAGAAAAACAAGAAGGAGAAATTTGTTGCCATATTGAACACGACGAATTTGCCTGTTTGGTGCGCTATGACAAGGTACAAAATTTGGCCATGCGCTTTACAAAATTAAAAGATCATTTCAGCTCTTCCAATATAGAATTAGAAGATTATTTTAGATTAAGCTTTACATGCGGCGTGTACTTAGCCAACGACAAAAATGTTGACTTTGCTTCCATGATTGATAAAGCAAATTATGCAAGAAAAGCTACCAAGGGTGAAGACAAAGTAAGTCATTATGCTGTATATAACCATAATTTAGAAACTAGCGAACGCAAGCATTTAGAAATTGAAGCCAACATTGAACATGCACTAAAAGATCATGAAATCACGCCTTACTTCCAGCCAAAGTATTCCTTATACACAGAAAAACCTGTGGGCTTAGAAGTATTGGCTCGTTGGAACAAACCAGATGGCACCTGCATTTTACCAGAAGATTTTTGTCCAATTTTAGAACAAAATGGATACATTGTAGAATTAGATTTCTATATTTTTGAACAGAGTCTAAAAATTTTCAAAACTTGGATGAAGAAAGGATTACCTTTGCTTCCAATTTCTTTCAATATTTCTGGAGCACATTTGCAAACAGAAAATTTCATTGAAAGATTAGTTGATTTAATGTCACAATATGCTGTGCCAATTCAATATGTTGAAATAGAAATTTCCGAACGTTTTTATGTAAAAGCACCGGAAAGTACTGCTTTTCTATTACAAGAATTGTGTGATTTAGGTTTCAAAATTGTACTGGATGATTTCGGAAAAGAACATTCATCTATCAATAGTTTAAAGGATTTGCCAATTCATGGTGTAAAATTGGATACAACCATATTCCATGGACAAATCAAAAAAGAAAAAGAAAGAATTATCATAAAGAAAATTATAGAAATGGCAAAAGATTTACAACTCTTTGTATCTTCCGAAGGTGTAGAAACCAGTTTACAGGCGGAACAATTAAAAGAGTTTGGTTGCGATATTGCCCAAGGCTTTTTGTACCACAATCCAATGCCAGCATCAGAATTAGAAGAATACATTCTTAGTAGAATCGATTAGATTCATACAGCTGGAAGAATGGCAGTACAAAATTCCTACTATCCAAAAAGAGAGGGTCGGTATTTTTATACCTATCCCTCTCTTTTTTCTAGGATTCAAAGATTTCCCACAAACACCCCCACCTCGCAAGCATCCTATTTTTCTTTATTCTGACAACCACCACAAACAGAACAATCTTTTTTCTCTGAGCTGGCAACCAAAAAGTCTCTCATTTCCTCCAACAAGCAAATTGCCTGTGCTGAAATTCCTTCTTTTTTCCCTGTAAAACCTAACCCTTCTTCTGTAGTTGCCTTGATATTAATTTGATCTTCCTCAATTCCCAAACAAGTGGCAATATTTTTTCTCATCATTGGAATATGTGGCAACATTTTCGGAGCCTGTGCAATAATGGTTGCATCAATATTTCCTACAACGTAGCAGTGTTCTTCTAAAATTTCTCCCACTTTTTCTAACAATTTCATACTAGAAATCCCTTTATATTGATCATCCGTATCCGGAAAATGCTTTCCAATGTCTCCCAATGCTGCTGCTCCCAACAAAGCATCCATAATAGCATGCAATAAAACATCAGCATCTGAATGCCCTAATAGCCCTTGTGTATGTGGTATGGTAACACCACCTAAAATCAATGCACGTTTTTCTACCAATTTGTGTACATCATAGCCCATTCCTACTCTCATTGTTATTCCTCCTTTATTATCCTGTTCTATCATACTTCAAGTAAACAGCTATGCCTGCTTCCCAGACACCACAATGTATGAAAAAAAGCTACCAGAAATACTCTGATAGCTTTATACGCAAAATAGCGGAAACTGGATTTGAACCAGCGACACCACGGGTATGAACCGTGTGCTCTAGCCAACTGAGCTATTCCGCCATAATGGGACCAATAGGACTCGAACCTATGACCCTCTGCTTGTAAGGCAGATGCTCTCCCAGCTGAGCTATGATCCCATTTGTCAAACGACAAGAATTATTATAAACAATTCATGCTCGTTTGTCAACACTTTTATTCAATTAATCCTAATTTTCTTAAAACATTTTCAAATTTATCTTGATCAATTGGTTTACCAGCATATGCAACACATCCAAGTTCAAAGGCTTTTGTAACATTTCTGCCTTCATTTAGTGCAGTTGTCATAATAATCTTAGCACTTTTTTCTTCAGGAATTCCTTTTTCCTTTTCATACTCACGAATTTGCTTTAATGCTTGATAACCATCTAACTCTGGCATCATGATATCCAAACATACCAAATCATATCCTTCATCAGCATCCAAAGCCATAGTAAACGCATCCACTGCTTCCATACCGTCTACTGTAACATCACATTCACCATACTTTGACAAAAAACGTAACATAAACTTTCTACTTGCGAAATCATCTTCTGCGATTAATATTTTCATATTTTGTACCTCTCTTTCCCAAAACTACCTATTAACTCCAATATCTTATTATAATTACTCTCTCCTACTTCTATTATATATGTTTTTTTTAATTATTTCCACCATTTATTTATTTTTTTTATCAACAGTTCAGCCGAGCAGAAATGATACTTCATCTTTTGCATGACTGCTTGCAGGCTAAGCGAAAGTGAATGTATCATTTCTATTGGGCAGACGCCCTCTAATGAATAAAGTGCCCAGCCTAATCTCTTATTCGTAGCCACATCATTTATTCTGGCACTTTATGAATGGCTCGGCTGAACTGTTCTCACCAGCCGAGCAGAAATGATACTTCATCTTTTGCATGACTGCTTGCAGGCTAAGCCAAATAGGATTCCAAAAAATTAAGAAAACAATCCATTTCCTCATCTGTTCCTATTGTAATTCTCAGATAATTGTCAATCCTAGGTTTTTCAAAATATCGAACAAAAATATTTTGTTCACGAAGTGCTAAAAATAATTCTTTCGCAGGTACACTTTCATGGGTAGCAAACAAAAAGTTGGTTTTGGAATCAGGGAAAGAAAATCCCAAATCTTTCATTTTCTTTTTCACACGTTCTCTCGTTGTAATAATCTTATTACATGTTTCCTCAAAATAAGCCACATCCTTCAAGGAAGCGACGCCTGTTTGCAAAGCCAATCTACTCATTGTATACGAATTATATGCATATTTTACATCATTCAGTGCCTTAATTAATCGACTATTACCGATTGCAAAACCGATTCGCATACCAGCCATAGAACGAGATTTTGAAAATGTTTGTACCACCAAAAGATTTTCATATTTCTCAACCAAAGAAATTGCACTTTCCCCTCCAAAATCAATATAGGCTTCATCCACAATGACAACAACATCTTGATTATGCTGTAGAATATCTTCTATAAAATCTAAATTTTCGCAAATAGAAGTTGGCGCATTTGGATTTGCAATTACCACACCACCATTTTCTGCATAATAATCTTCTTTTTTGATACAAAAATTTTCATCTAAAGCTGGCGTTTCATATGGGATTTTATACAACTTTGCCCATACATCATAAAAAGAATACGTAATATCTGGAAAAAGAATCGGCTTTGAAGATCCAAAAAATGTCAAAAAAGCCATTCCTAACACATCATCAGACCCTACTCCAACAAAAACCTGGTCCGCATTTACATGATAGGTATCCGCTAATGCATTGACTAAATCTTCACTGGTAGGATCCGGATACATACGTAATGCAGGAACATCAACTTTCTGCATTGCCTTTTGCACCTCACTTGCTGGTGGATAAGGATTCTCGTTTGTATTTAGTTTAATCATATTGCTTAATTTAGGCTGTTCTCCTGGTACATACGGATCCACCTGACGAATATATTTTTCCCATGGTCTCATAATTCTTCCTCCTAGTCTATTTCATACACTCTCAAAATTTCTTTTATACCATAATTTCCGTTTTGTTTTCTTTGATTTTTCTCCATTTCCAAATCGCACAAACCCTGTTGGCACTTTGAAAATGTCACTATCTCCAAAAAACATCTCAAAATCCTGACACACCAAAAGTCTGAAAGCGCATATTTTCATTCCATGTAAGTACATTCTTATTCTATTAACACTTCTCCACACAAATGACAGACATCTAAAACTGCATATGTAATACCCCCACACTGTGGACAAATCATTTTTTCTGGTAAAATTTCATTTTCTACAATTGGATATTCCCCATTTTCATCAAAAATGGCTGCAATTTTTCTCTCTGCTTCCTGTGTCATTTTTCATACTCCTTTCAGAAAACCCTTGAAAGCAAGTGGGCAAGCCCACTCTACTCTTGTCATTATACTCAACTCCATGCAAAAACGCAACCCAATTAAGAATCACTTTGCAAAGATGAAAAAGTTTGATATATGTCTAAAAATCCCCATCCTACTGCACGATTCGGCACTTGCATACCTTCTTTATCTGTGCCTCTTAAAAGATAATTTTTTGCTGTAATACCATTCATTCCCACTTGATTTTTCTTCACAATAGCCCATTCAAAAAGCAATGCTACCGCACCTGCGCCATGCGCTGTAGCAATACTGCTTCCACTTCTTCCTTCAAAATTTTTATCGGAGACCGGCCCATAAACATCCACACCCGGTGCCACCAAATCTGGTTTAATGCCGTAATTCACAGTAAAACCACGTCCAGAATACACATAAATACTTTGATTTCTATGATTATATGCGCCAAAGGTAATGACCTGATACACATTCCCAGGGTTACAAATTGTAGTGTCTAAAATAGGTTCTAAAAATCTTGTTTCTTCTGACAAAAACTGTTCCATAGGCAACCAACTATGAAAGGCATTTTCTTGATTGCTATCATTGTAAACCTGTAGTTTCCATATGCCCTGTTCCAAATCTCGCATACGGATGACTACTACCTCCTCACCAGAATAGTATTCAATTCTTTCGTAAAAAACATATATAACGGTATCATAAAAAACATATTCCAGCTTTTGCTCATATTTTCTTATTTGAATCAAGCCCGTTTTTTCTCCATCCGGTGCAATTACACCTATTCGCAACTGTTCAATAGAGTCTGTCCATAATTCCACAGTCATATCTCTTTGTCTTTCAACATTAATTTCTACTTCCTGTACACTATTAGGAGAAAGGACAGAGTAAAAATGATGCCCCCTATTTCCTTCATTTCCTGCACCGACGGTAAAGCAAACCCCTGCAATTGTCGCATATCTTCCAAGCATAGATGCCAAAGGAGAAAAACCATTATGACTACCAGCATTGGTCCCCATCCCCAAACATATAACAATTGGCATTTGCATACGTTGTGCTTCATCTAATAGATAACGAACAGCAAACATGATATCATTTTCCTGATAACAGGGTACGGTCTCTCCTATACCATAAAATCGACGAAGACTTGACTTTGCTTCCTTCACCTTTACAATAACCAACTGTGCATCTGGTGCCATTCCCGAAAAATCTTTATTTGCATCTTCTTTACCTGCTGCAATAGCAGCCAAAAATGTTCCATGATAATTCACATCATTTACCGGAATGACAGATTTGGGATTTTCATTTTGTAGTGCTACATTAATATCTTCTACACTATATCTTTTCCCATAAGGCACAAAAGCGTCCGCTTCCCCTACTTCTACTGACTGATCCCAAATTGATTGCAAGCGGGTAGTCCCATCTCCATATCGAAATAAGGAATTCGTATAATCAATTCCTGCATCAATAATTCCAATCAAAACCCCTTTCCCAGATAATTGAAATCCATAGCGTGAACGTACACGAAATGCACCTGTACTTTCTATATTGGAGGAATCTAATAATCCAAAGCACTTTGGAACAGCTCCGTATCCATACTTTGCAAAAGAAATCTCCTGATTTTTCTCTTTTTTCTCATAAACCACGAAAAAATTTTCATCTATCGGTAATGTACAATTGGCTTCTAATCCATCCTTCTGTTCTAAACTAATTCTTCCCTCATCTATGATGTAATCCAAATAACTATCAGAATAAATGGCTTCTATACAATTTGACACAATAACGATAACCTTTTCTATTTTTTTCTAGTCTATGCCTAGAGGATTACTTTTTATGCAATCTTTGTATCGATTCCTTGCGGTATTGTCCTGGTGTGAGTTGAATTTTCTTTTTGAAAATACGATTAAAATAGGATATGTTATGAATGCCAACCTGCATGGCAATCTCTGTAATTGACAAATCACTGCTACGCAGCAACTCTGCTGCACGTTCCAGTCGATACTCATTGATATAATCTATACAGGTCTTCCCAGTATACTTTTTAAAGAAACGCATAAAATAGGTTTCGCTAAAATGGAGCAAATCTGCCACTTCTTTTACAGAAATATCCTGTTGAAAATTTTCTTGAATGTAATCAATCACAATCTTGATATTCTGTAAGGCACCATTGTCTTGTGCCACCTGTTTTCTCTGACAAACATCTCTAAAAAACAAATAAAAAAAGCGCATTAACTTCCATTTTAAATTTAATTCATGGGCCTCTCCCGGCAAGTCACAAATCTGGTGAATTTGTAACAAAATATCTCGCAATTGACTATATACAGGACAATCATCTCTGATTACCGGTGGGTAAGCAAACTTTCCTTCTATAAATGGCGCAAAATACTTAATCTGGCAGGCATCCGTTGAACCGCCTGCCAGCATTTTCATATCAAACAACCAAGATAAAAATCCAGCATCTTCTTCTTGATACTGCTGAAATGCATGCAAAGAAGATGGATTGATTACAACAATATCACCACGTCTCAATTCATAGCTTTCCAAATCTACAAGCAACTGGCACCGGCCACTCTCTACATAAATGATTTCCACCTCTTTATGCCAATGCATAGAAAAAGAAGTAAAATCTTTTGGCAGCATACTAACATATTGCACAAAAGGTAACATGGTATCTCCATGCTGTACTTTTTCCTGTAGAGCATCATATGCTATTTCCCTCATATTCTTTATACCTCAATTTTTTCCAACTTATCGATTCCCCGCATTTCAATCTTAGGTGCACCAGTCCCCTCTATGTAGTCTCTTGTGATGGTTACAATACCAATATTATCATCCCTAGGAATTTGATACATAATATCTAACATAAAATCCTCAATAATCGCACGTAATGCTCTGGCACCTGTTTTCTTTTCAATTGCTTTTTCTGCAATGGCCTCATAGGCTTCTTGTTCAAAGCACAATTTCACTTCGTCCAAAGCCAACAATTTTTGATATTGTTTAATAATGGCATTTTTCGGCTTAATCAATACCTGTACCAAGGCAGCTTTATCCAGTTCTTTCAAACTATAAATAATAGGTAATCTACCTAAAAATTCCGGAATCATACCAAATTCACGTAAATCTTCTGCTGTCACTTTCGCATACAAATCTGGATCATTATCATACTTATCCTTTAACTCGCCTCCAAAACCAATATTGCTTTGCTTGGTCAAACGGCTCTTGATAATCGTATCCAACTTTGGAAATGCACCACCGCAAATAAACAAAATGTTTTTTGTGTTAATGGTAGTCATAGGAACCATAGCATTCTTACTTGTAGCACCCACTGGTACTTCCACCTCACTGCCCTCCAAAAGTTTCAAAAGACCTTGCTGTACAGACTCTCCACTCACATCTCGATTTGTTGTACTTTGTTTTTTGGCAATTTTGTCTATTTCATCTATAAAAATAATACCTCGTTCTGCCTTTTCTACATCATTATCTGCTGCCGCAAGTAATTTGGATAATACACTTTCCACGTCATCACCAATATAGCCTGCCTCCGTTAAAGAAGTCGCATCAGTGATAGCCAAAGGCACTTGTAAAATCCGAGCCAAAGTCTTAACCAAATATGTCTTTCCACTTCCTGTAGGTCCAATCATCAGCATATTGGATTTTTCAATTTCTATATCATCCATCATATTGGTTGCCACACGTTTATAATGATTGTAAACAGCCACAGAAATTACCTTTTTCGCATATTCCTGTCCAACCACAAATTCGTCCAACTGTTCCTTGATTTTATGTGGCGCCGGAAGTTTCTTTATATCCAACGCAGGTTCGCTATTTTCCGCTTTTTTCTTCACTTTCTGTTTATTTGGCATATCTTGCATTGGTGGCATCTGAAAATTTGGTGGGAACTGCATCATATCCATGTAAGAATTCAAATTACCAAATTTACCACTATTCATACTGTCAAATGTTTTTTGCATACAATCGCTACATATACATATATTATTAGGGATATGTATCATTTTTCCAGCTTTACTTTCTGTTCTGTGACATATATAACAAATATCTTCATAATCTTTATTTTCTTCATTCATACTACTTCCTCCTTATATACGGTGCCCTGTTCCTTTCACCTTGTTCCTATTATGCCATTTTATGAGAATAATGTAAAGCAAAAAACTTCTTTTGCGTCAGGGAGTATCCTGTATCTACAAAATCCTCCCATTTTCAAAAGAAGTTTTTATCTTTGCATATATAATACAAGCATTCACGAACAACTAATTTCCAAAGAAATATTCAAAAATATCATCTGAAGCAGAATCATCCTGTCCGGCACTTCCGGAATTTCCACCAAATCCATTCTGTCCTTGGTTACTACTTCCGCTTTTTCCCTGATTATTTTCTTGCGTATTATCCTGTTTTTGTGTAGTTGCATCAGAAGAAGTCATTTTACTTTTTTCCATCAATGTCACTGTAATGTTTTTCTTCACATACTTGCCGGATTCAAATCGTTTTACGGTAACCTTTACCTTCGTTCCTACTTTATAAGAATTTACCTTTTCAACAATCGTATCTCCTGTTAACAGTTTTTCACCATTGATTCCAACTATGATATCTCCTACCACAATGCCTGCTTTTTCTGCTGCTCCACCTTCTGATAACTGACTAACATAAAAACCTTCCGGCATATTTGGATATTGTTGTTGCACCTGCTTGGTAATATCTACACCTGCAACCCCCAAATAACCTTTTTCCTCGTCTTTCAAAATCTCTCGATTCATCAAATCATCAATGATACTTGATACAGAGGTAATTGGAATAGCGAATCCCATACCTTCCACATCGGTGTCTGCATATTTTGCAGAATTGATACCGATTACCTCTCCTTTTGCATTTAACAATGCTCCACCACTATTTCCGGGATTGATGGCTGCATCTGTCTGCAGCAATTTCATTGTATGATTTTCATCCACCTGTACCGTTCTATCTTTTGCACTGACATAACCAACCGTCATAGATTGTCCTTCACCCAATGCATTTCCAATGGCGATTACCATCTCGCCTACTTTCATTTCATCTGAACTACCTACTTTGGCTGCTGCAATATTTTTCAAAATATCCTTAGGTACATCCGATGTCTTTACCAGAACGATGGCCAAATCTTTTCCACTATCTGTTCCTTTTACCGTAGCAGTGACCAGTTCTTTTTCTTCACTCACACCATGAAATCCCACTGTAATCTTCTTAGCACCGGCAATTACATGATTATTGGTTACAATTAAAATCTGATCATCTGATATTTTTAGAATAACCCCTGAACCACTGCCGGTGGCATCCTCCGAATAAGAACCAAAAAATGAATTTTTCGTCTCTGTTACGGTACTGGTAATAGATACAATACTTGGCATGGTATCCTCAACCACCTGTGACAAATCATTTGGGGCAGACACGTTTTTATCTGTGGCAGTTACAGTAGTAGAAATGCTGTTTTTATCCTTACTTTCAATTGGAAATGAAGACTGCACAATCCCCAAACGATTTGCACCATAAACCACGCCACAGAAGCCCAAACCTGCTACCAAGCCCATCAAAGCAGCTACTCCGACTTTTTTTAGAATCGGATGCTCCTTCCCTTTACCTTTTTCTTTTGTATTTTGATAGGGTACCGTTCCTGCTTGCTGAAATACAGATTGAAAAGCTCCATTATCCCAACTCTTTTCGCAATTGCCATTCTGTGTCTGCCAAAATTGATATTGGTTTGTATATCCATTTAGATCCGCATTAGAATATGTGTTATTGCATGGTTGCATTTCATCGGTTTTACAATTTTGTAACGACTGCATTTCACCTTCTTCTGTCTCAATATTGTTTTCATTTCTGTTTTGTTCTTCCATCTTACTCACCTTTTTCTTTCTATTTTTTAACCACAAGCAAAATCTGAAACGGTCTTACCCATGGCTCTTCTACTAAAATCATTTTCTATATTTTTCACAATAGTTTCATTTGCGCCAAAACTATCACAACTTTCTAAAACAGTATAACAACAATTTGTGATGGCATTGTGAAATTATTGCCTGATTTTTAAAATAATCCGAATGCTTTCTTATTTTAACTTGCATAAAAACGGGCAATACTGTATGATAGGATAAGATGTTGACTTTTTTGTAAGGAGGATAACCAATGATAAAAGACAACCAAAAATTATTAAATCGAATTCTTGTTGGCATAGATGGCTTATTCATTATAGCCTCTTTTGCTTTGGCATATTTTTTGAAATTTCATCCCCTTAGTCCTTTATTGCAAATCGGATTTTTAGTTCCCAGATTTGGATATTTTTACTTTGGAGAATATGCAAAGGCATTGTGGTATCTCGTACCCGGATATTTAATTATTTATAGTTCTGTAAATTTATATTCTCCTAGACGAGCCATCAGTAAACGCTCCGAATGTTTTGGTATTATTCGTGCCAATGCAATTTGCAGTTTATACTTTATCGCCGTCCTATTTTTTATGAAAATATCGGTACAATATTCCAGATGGTTCATTGTATATTTTTCGGTAACAAATACATTTTTATCTCTGTGTTTTCGAATGTTTTTGCGTTACCTGTTAAAAAAGTTCCGAAGAAAAGGATTAAATTTAAAGCATATTATCCTGGTTGGATATAGTGATATTTGCGAAAAATATATTGATGAAATTTTAGCAAATCCTGCTTGGGGCTATAAGATTCATGGAATTATTTCCGATAATAAACCTAACACATACACCTACCGTGGCATTCCGGTAATCGCCAACACAGATAGTTTGGAGAGTTTATTACAAAGACATGAAACCTTAGACGAAATTGCGATTACGTTAAGTTTAAGTGACTACAAGAAATTAGAGCAAATTGTTAAAACCTGTGAAAAATCAGGTGTGCATACCAAATTTATTCCGGATTACAACAGAATCATTCCGACACAACCATACATTGAAGATATGAACGGAATTGCCGTTGTAAATATTCGTAAAGTACCTTTGAGCAATTGGGTCAATAAAAGCATCAAACGACTCATTGATATTTTTGGTGCAACCGTAGCCCTTCTTATTTTTGGTATTCCTATGATTATTATTGCTGTGATTATCAAAACAACTTCTAAAGGCCCATTAATTTTTTGTCAGGAACGTGTAGGGCTTCACAACAAAAAATTTAAAATGTATAAATTCCGTTCTATGTGTCAACAGACGGAAAAAGACGAGAAAAAAGCCTGGACTGTGAAAAACGACCCTCGTGTCACACCAATTGGTCGTTTCATTCGAAAAACCAGTATAGATGAACTGCCACAACTGTTTAATGTATTAAAAGGCGAAATGAGTTTAATTGGTCCTCGACCAGAACGTCCATACTTCGTAGAACAATTTAAGGAAACCATTCCTCGTTATATGATCAAACATCAAGTTCGTCCAGGGTTAACAGGCTGGGCACAAGTCAACGGATACAGAGGAGATACTTCGATTCAAAAACGAATTGATTGCGATTTATATTACATCGAGAATTGGACACTAAGCTTAGATTTCAAAATCTTAGTACTGACCTTCCTAAAAGGATTTATTAACAAAAATGCTTATTGATTGTCTATCACAATGCGTAGTTAATAGTTACTGCCATGCCACAATATAGGAAATTGAATGGAATTACTTTGCCAACAATTTGTTATATGTTCTCTCGGCGTCTTTTTATACACGAATTTTAAGATAGATTTTTCTTAAGGAAAATGCCGGGAGAACATTTCAATGAAAGAGGGGGATTTCTATGGCAAAAAAAAGAAAAAGTAAAAGAAAAAAACGCCAAGCAAAAAAAATAAGATTCTGGATTGGCTGCATCGAATGTATTCTACTCTGTATTCTGATACCAGCAGCTGTTCTTGTTTTTAAAATCAGTCAAATTCAAACCTATGATACCAGTCATTTTGTATTAGAACAAAATGAATACAATGATCCCAATATTTCCAATTATACAAATATTGCCTTATTCGGTGTAGATTCCCGCGCCAATGCATTAACCAAGAATACGCGTTCCGACTGTATTATGATTGCAAGTATCAACAATCAAACCAAAGAAATAAAAATAGCTTCTGTCTATCGTGACACATATGTATACATTGCAGATCATGGTTATACCAAAATGACCCATGCATATGCCTATGGCGGTCCGGAATTAGCAATCAATACACTCAATAAAAATTTAGACTTAAGCATTACGGATTTTGTCACTATTAATTTCAGCGCCCTATCTAATGTCATTGATGCTTTAGGTGGCGTAGAAATCAACATAAAAAAAGATGAACTTGCTTTTGTCAATGCTTACGCAAAAGATGTCGCCAGAATCAATGGAACCAAAACAAAAAAAATAAAAAAACCGGGCAAACAAACATTGACGGGTGTGCAAGCTACCGGATATTGTCGTGTCCGTTATACTGCCGGAGGAGATTTTACCAGAGCACAACGACAACGCACTGTCTTAGAGCAGATTTT
Source organism: Lachnospiraceae bacterium (assembly GCA_017393285.1). Taxonomy (GTDB): domain Bacteria; phylum Bacillota; class Clostridia; order Lachnospirales; family Lachnospiraceae; genus CAG-411. The sequence goes on along the minus strand of JAFORL010000029.1, from coordinate 10,909 downwards.
CAAGAAAATGAAAAAAGCAGATCCTATCACCCTTTACAAGTTAATGGATGAGATGTTGCCACAAATATACACAAGTTTAGATACCACCGATTTATTACAATTATCCACCGGTATCTTTTCTTATCAATTAACAGAGAATTTTGGGTTTCCTTTCGAAAAGAGGACGCCTACCATCCAGCATGCATCTGTTGTAACTGCTGAAACCTTATCCAGCAATGTAAGTGAATTGCACAAAAAACTTTTTGGCACAGACAACTATCAACCATCTAGTACAGTAGATTATAGAAGTAACGAGATTTACGCAGCTTCCCATTAACCCTTCCGTATAAAGACGAAACGATTACCACTCACAGAAAACGATCGCGTACAAATTGCTACGCCCTTGGCAAAATATATGTATTTCTACATCCTTGTACAGCAAAGTGTACAAGATACTGCTTAAACTACTGGCAAAAGATAACATTTCTAGATAATTATACTTGCGTTTTTCCTATTTTTCTGTTACATTTTAATAGTAACAATATAAGACAAAGGAATACTATTTCCTTATTTTCAACTAAAAAGAGAGGTTAAAAATAATGAGTACACAGGACAATACAGAAGAAGTAGAATTAACAAACATTTCCATCACTTATGAAGACGGCACAGAAGATGATTGTCTCATTCTTGATGTATTTACAGTAGAAGAATTAGGAGAGCAAGAATACGCTGCATTACTTGTTCTTCCAGAAGGTTATGAAGATTCAGACGAAGAAGAATTAGAAGGCGATTTATTTGTTTGTAGATACGCTGAAAATGGTGATGATATTTCTATTGAAACCATCGAAGATGAAGAAGAAGAAGCTACTGTACAAGCAGCCTATGAGGAAATTTTAGAAGAAGCCGATGAGGAAGCATAATGCCAGGCAAATAGTTCCATCGGAATTGGATTGTGAAACAGTCACATCCATTTACTAAGGGCTGTCGCACAAAGAAAAACAACACACAATATCGTTTATTTCTAAACCATATGATATGTGTTGGTTTCTTCCTGCGACAGCCCCTTTTCTCTTCTATCAGATTAGTACTTATAGATTTTCCAGTGTAACATGAGATTGTTTAGGATCATGTAGGAAATGAACAAAGAGTTTTGCTTGCAAAACTCTAGCGCGACCGCGGTATTGCGCAGCAATTAACTCCATCTCCGCGGTCTGCGCATCCTCGCAGAGCGTTTTTTATGTAATAGGAAATTGCATCGCAATTTCCTATTACACAAAAAATTGTCCCATTCCATAACAAATCAGACCTACTCTGAGTCATTTCCTTCTGCTTGTAACAATTCAGCAACAAACCTAGACATGCTCTGCTCTTTTTGGAAACGTTCCTTGGCAAAAAAGATATATAAGTCTTTTTTCGCCCTTGTAACAGCCACATAAAACATTCGACGTTCTTCCTCTACGTCTTCTTCTAAAACCGCTTTTTGATGTGGTATAATCCCCTCATTGACGTCAATGATAATCACCACCTCATACTCTAACCCTTTAGAGCCATGCATGGTGACAAAGGCAACTCCATCTTCCATTTCATTTTGTTTTTTTTGCGTCTTTTGTGTAATTTCCTCTTGATATTTTTGAATATGTTGAAACCATTCCTTATAGGTTCGATAAGGTTTTGCCATTTCCATTAATTCATCTAATAAATCCAAAAGTTCTTCCACTTTGATATGTCTATATGCAGCATATTCTTCCAAATAACTTTCATAATCTATCGCTTTTCTAATATAATTCATAGCTGCATAAGGTGTCATTGTAGAAATCATTTGTAAATCTTCTTCAAACGCATCAATCCGATCCAGCATCCATTTTTTATCTTGATAAAAGGTTCGCAGGCGTTCAAAGCTAATCTCTGCTGTATCAAAAGATTGCCGACTCAAATATCGTTTGGGACGATTCGCCACTTGTAAAAACAAACTGCGTTCTCGTTTTCCAAGTGCTAACTGAAAATAAGCAATCATGTTTTTTGCAATCCAATGATCATAAATATTAGGCACCTGCTCTTTCATAACAAAGGGAATATTATACTCCATACACTTACTCAAAAGTGCTCGTGGTTGTGTATTTGTCCGAAATAAAATAGCAATCTCCGACAAAGGAACCCCCTGTTTTTGATAAGACTGTATCAGCTCTACCACTCGTTCATTTTGTGCCTTTACCGTTTCAAATTCACGAATTGCCACTTCTGTCCCCCGTGCGTTCTCTGTCCTGATATTTTTAGGAAAACGTTTTTTGTTATTGGATATAATCATGGCAGCTGTCTGCACTATACATTGGGTCGAGCGATAATTCATATCTAAGAAAACTTTTTTTGCTTTGGGATATACCTGTTCAAATTGCAACATAATTTCTGGCTTAGCGCCGCGGAATCGATAAATAGACTGATCATCGTCACCTACAATAAACAAATTATCTTCAGGTTTTGCAAGCATCCGTATAATATCATACTGGACTTTATTGATATCTTGAAATTCATCAATCAAAATATAGGTAAATTGTTTTTGCCATTGTGCAAGAATATCTGGTCTTTGCACAAACAAATCATAACACATAACCAGCATATCCTCAAAATCAATCCAGCCCTTTCGTTCTAAGGCTTGATTATACCTGGTATAGATTTTTTGGAACACATCTTTGGGACAATTCATAGGAAAATAATGCTCTAAAGAAATCATCTCGCCTTTTACCAAACTAATTTCACTTGTAATATCTTTTATGAAATCATTGGTATCTTCCATATCTAAATCTAAATGTTCAATAATTTCCAGTAAGATACGTTTTTTATCGCTTTCTCTAATAATATTATTGGCATTAAAATGATAGGCATATTTGAGCACAGTAAAAAAAACAGCATGAAATGTTCCAAATCGAACAGGTACATATTTTCCACCCATCAAGCGCTGAAATCGATTTTTCATTTCTTCTGCAGCTGCTTTTGTAAAAGTAATTACCAAAATCTTACTCGGCTCTATATGGTATTTTTCAATTAATTGTTTGGTTCGATGGGTAATCACTAATGTTTTTCCCGATCCAGGACCAGCTAAAACCATCATCGGCCCCTTATTATGAAATACTGCCTTTTGTTGTGCATCATTAAATTTCGGTTCCTTTATTTTCATATTTCCTCATTCAATATCCTCTATAAAAAAACACAAGTACTTTTCCTCTATACACGCTCTTGCATAGGAGCATTTCCTTCAACCAAAAGAAGGTTGATACAAATCCTACAGCACAAAATCAAAGAGAGAGAGAAAAGAAAAATACTTGTGATAATTATTCTGTTAGTAACTATGATAATTTAGCAATGGCATTCTTCACACGTACAAGGGTTTCTTCTTTCCCAAGTAATTCCATTAATTCTGTTGCCCCTCCTGGTGTCATTTGCTTACCAGAAAGTGCAGTTCTAAGTGGCCACATAACAAAGCCGGTCTTATATTCATGTGCTTTACCAAACGCAGATAACACTTCAAATAATGCATCATTTGAGTAATCTTCCTGCTCTTCCAATACCGGTAAAACTTCTTGTAATAATTGTAAAGAATTCTCCGCATTGGTCTTCATCTTCTTATGTGTATACATATCTACGCTATATTCTGGCATTTCTTGGAAAAAGTCAATATGATTTGCAATATCAGGGAAAACTTCAATTCTTGTTTTTACCATCTGTGCAATCTTCTTGAAATCCATATCCTTTTTAATCACAGCCTTTATATATGGCAAAGCCATTTCATAAAATTGATCAAAATCCATAGCTTTCATATATTCGCCGTTCATCCATTTCAATTTTACCATATCAAAAACAGCTGGTGCTTTGTTGATTCGATGATAATCAAATTCTTTTACCAATTCCTCCAAAGAGAAAATCTCATTGTCCGATTCCGGACTCCAACCCAATAAAGCAACGAAATTTACAATGGCTTCTGTTAAAAATCCCTGTTCTAACAAATCTTCAAAAGAGGAATGTCCACTTCTTTTACTTAATTTTTTATGATTCTCGTCTGTAATTAAAGGACAATGAATATACTCTGGAACCTGCCAACCAAATGCTTCATATAAACGATTGTATTTTGGAGAAGAAGACAAATATTCATTTCCACGAACTACATGGGTAATTCCCATCAAATGATCATCTACCACATTAGCAAAATTGTAGGTTGGATAACCATCAGACTTAATTAAAATCATATCATCTAATTCTGCATTATCTACCGTAATGTCTCCATAAATAATATCATGAAATGTTGTAGTACCTTCTCTTGGTATATTTTGACGGATTACATAAGGAATACCACTCTTTAATTTTTCTTCCACTTCTTCTTTCGACAAAGCCAAACAGTGCTTATCATACTGTACAATCTGCTTCGACTCATCAATCTTAGTAGCTAAAGAATCCAATCTTTCCTTATCACAAAAACAATAATACGCTTCTCCTTTTTCTATCAACTGCTTTGCGTATTCTAAATAGATACCTTTTGCCTGTCTTTCGCTTTGCACATATGGACCACATCCACCATCTTTATCAGGGCCTTCATCATGTATCAAACCGGTTTCCTGCATGGTATGGTAAATAATATCTACTGCACCTTCTACAAAACGTTCTTGATCAGTATCTTCAATTCTCAATAAAAATTGGCCATCTTCATGTTTGGCTACCAAATATGCATATAATGCTGTTCTTAAATTACCCACATGCATTCTTCCTGTTGGACTTGGGGCAAATCTTGTTCTTACTGTACTCATATTTTCCTCCGTTCTGACACTCTATTGTATTGAATCTTTCTTAACACCAATTGAATGATGGTTGCAAACTTAACCCACATGTTAGCGTACCTTATTACTATATCCCAATTTTCCCTTTTTGTAAAGGAAACATTTGCATATATTATAGTGTCAGCAGATAGCTTCTGCAAGCCCCCTTGCTAATAAGCTAATCTACTTAACAATCTAACCCCATGCACAAACAGGTCTATATATGAAGTAAGCCTTCAGCCGAGTCATTCATCAATTGCCAGAAAAATAAAGAAAAACCAACCAAAGAATTGCACTGGTTACGATATTAATGATTCCCACCTGCCTCTTGTGGACAGTTATCCTCTTGATTACAAGTTCCGCATGGAGCTGTAATTGGTGTCAAATCTATCTTTTTATTTTCTTCATAACATGGTGCACCTAAATCTAATGGTTTTATTTCTAAATCCAATAAATCTCCTGCCACAAACCGCATGCAATCACTGTCCTCCGGAGACAAAATACTTCCCTTAGGTACATCTATTTTACCCTGTGAAGCAACTTTATACCCTCCATAGTACAAACTTTGTAATACCATTGTCACACCCGCTGTAATGGTTCCATCTACAATATCAAAATCCAACAATTTACCCAAGGCATATAAATTAATTCCTTGCCGAACCATTGCATTCTCTGTCCCATATCCAATATAATTGATAGTTGGGGTTGGCGTAGTTGTAACATCATCATAAGACACACCATATGGTGCAAACAATTCCAAAACTACAGAAGTTGGATTGGTATCTTCATCCGCTTCCGGATCCGTTTCATCTGCTGGCAAAAAGGTAAAACTCGGATAAATGGTTCCCAATAAATTACAATTATTGTCATACAAATTCATCGCAAAAGTTACGATCATATTGGTCAATGAAATTTCATAACAATTTACTCTTCCATTGATTTGACGCACGGTTACAACGGGGTCTTCCGGTGTGGATACTTCTCCAACTGTAAAATCTACATTAATGACTTTTAGTGTTCCATTTGTTGCTGTTGTAAAACTTTGAAATGTGGTTAATTCTTCCCCTGTCAGCTGTAAGGTACTACATAAATTAATCCCTACCTCGTCGTAAATTACCGGTGCATATAAACTCAACAGACGTGGTTCTCCACATTCCGGATTATTACAAACATCTCCTTTACCACAGGCACAGGATTCCATTTGTTGCACTACATTACTCACAATTCGATTTCGACTTCTACATTTACATTTTCCCATACTTCTATCATGAAGAAATAATTTGAAAATTTCCAACCACTTCTTCATTTCCTTTCTGATTTGTTACTATATACTATGTCCAATTTTTATAGTTGGTGCAATAAATTATTCTATTTCTTCCCTTTTTGCATATAATTATTACAAATTTTCAGAAGTCTAATGGGGGCATACTTATGTGTTTTGACTTTCCACTTTTCGTTGTCCAACAACATCTCTATACCTTGCAAAAATCTGTCTTCAGCAACCATCAGCCTATACTTCTTGCCAAAGATTATGCACAACAATTACAGACGATATCCTTCCAAAATCAATTCTACTATTGTTATATTTCTACGCAATCTACACTGATGGTATTCCTATATCCGCACACTTTATGTCTGGCGCTCCACTTACCGTATTCACCTAAGCAAATGCATCTCCATATCATAGAGCAGCAACTTTTTCTTACCTGTTGGTATAAAACAGAACAATACCAAGTGCAACAAATTAACATTTTAAAAAATACTTTAAAAAATGCCTATTTTCCCAAAAACCTTACACCCCTTACTTGCACCCCACTTTCAAATGGTTTTCTCATGTTTTCCTACCAATCAGAGAATGATACCATTTCTTTTGGCTATTGGGACGATAACTTATCCTGGCATTTTCTATGTGCACAGTCAGATTACGAGTCAAAAATTCGTGAATTACAGGTCGCATTTTCTGAAAGCCAAAATAGCTTAAAAAATATCTACGAAAACAAAATAAATCAGTTACAACAACAAATAAAAAGTGCCACAACGCAATATAACGAATTAATGCGTGTGGCACAAGCATACAAAAACGAAGTATTAAAACGAAATAAAAAATACTAATCATTTACCTGAATAAATCGCATTTTTTATTTTCCTATATATTCCACAAGCGCATTCACCGTTTGTGGAATACCCGCATAATCACTACGAAGAGCAATATGATAGTTTTTCACATCTCCCCATTTATTTCCTGTATGGAAACTATAATAATTACTTCTACGCTTATCAAATTTAATGATACTCTCCTCTGCTTTAGTTTCTGGCAAGCCATAAGATTCTACTGCACGTTTTACTCTTGCAGACATATCAGCAGAAATAAACACATTCACAATGTTTGGCAAATCCTTCAGTACATAGTCTGCACATCTTCCCACAATCACACATGGACCTTCCTGTGCAAATCGTCTTGTAACTTTTGTTTCCGCCAAAAATAAACGATCATCCACAGACATAGTACTAAATCCCATATCCATGTTTCCATAAGCACTCATTCCCATAGCAAGGGAATACAGAAAACTATTGGTAGCTTTTTCTTCCGCTTTTTCAAACGCTACTTCTGCAAATCCACTTTCCTTTGCAGCATTGGCAATAATTTCATTATCATAAAAAGGTATTAGATAATGCTCTGCCAAACGCTTTCCAATTTCTCTTCCTCCACTTCCGTACTGCCTGCTAATTGTAATTACTTTATTCATATCTATCCCGCCTTTCCAAACTCCTGTACTAATCCCATATATATATATTATCGAATTATTTTCCAAATATCCTAACCCTATGATAAAAAAAACATAGAGGCCGGAAGTATTAACTTCCAACCTCTAAAATTACTGTATATGCGTCTCTTTCTAATATCATATACTTTCTACCTACACATAACTTTTTTCCATTTTTTACTTTTTTATTTTACCTTTATCTTTTTCACAGATTTTACAACTTTTCCTTTTGCATCTTTGATGTAAACAGTAAAGGTATAGGTTCCTTTTTTCTTAAATTTCTTCTTAAGTGTACTTACAGATGAATATTTTCTAAGTACATAAGTTTTTCCTTTATAAGTATAACTAAACATATACTTGTAAGAACCGTTACCACCCTTGGCACTTGCTTTGATTTGATATTTTAATTTTGCCAAACGTTTTACAATAAACTGTTTTACTGATAATTTAGCTAAAATTGTATAATCTAAACTAGCTGTCTTTACAGTACCACTTACTGTGTCTTTTGCAGATACAGTAACAGTAAATTTACCAGCTTCATCCGGTGTCCAAGCAAACTTATTGTTATCTGAATATATCTGAGATGCTACTTTTATATTGCTTGCGTCTGTAACTTCAAATTTGTATTGATATTGTGCTGAACCGCCTGCTGCTGTTGCCTCCAAATTCACTACATATCCAACAACTTGCTTATATTCTGGTGAACCCTGCATGGTTACAGTTAAGTCTGCTGTAGAAACTTGGCCAGGATTACTTGGTGCCGTCACTTGCGTACTTGGTGCAGGTGTATCTACAACCGTCTGTGTAGCATTTGGATTTGCTGTAACTTGCTCTTCATCATCAGGTAATTGTGTGCTTACTGCCTGTGTAGAACCAGGTTCTTGTGTCGCACCCGTAGTTGTAGTTGGTGCAAGGGTTACTACTGGTGTATTTGGCGCATTACTAGCTGGGCATGATGTATTTGCTGCCTCTGTAGCTGGAACTTGTGTACTTGGCAATTCTGTTCCTGGCACCTGTGTGCTTGGTGTTTCTGTACTTGGTGTTTCTGTACTTGGTGTTTCTGTACTTGGTGTTTCTGTACTTGGTGCATCTGTAATCACAGGTCTGGTTTCTCCAGACTTCAAATACACAAAAGTAACTGTTTTTTCTGTTTCTTCAAAGGTTCCAATTTGTTTGTTCTCTTCTTGATCAAGGTTATATACCGCACCATTCACAATCATTTTTTCAGCGGCCAGTGCATGGTAGCTATCGCCTACTTTACCAACACGTTTGATAGATTTTATAACCGTTCCATTTACATCCTTATATTGTATATTTACAGTACCTTTTACTGCAGTTGGATCCTCCAAGTCGATAGACTTGAAACTACCATCTGTTGCTCCCTTCACAAGTTCAACTGCTTTTTTCACAGGATCTGGATCTTCTTGGTTCGGACAACTTCTCCAATCTAGTTTTTCTTCCACACTTGCAATATATGAGTGAATGATAACTCTTGCCTCTGTTGTAACACTTTCATTGCTGTAGACATAATAATCACCATCAAGTGTCATCTCATCTCCTGGCCAAGCAGCAGATATTTGTGTCTTATTAGCATCTGCGGAATAAACATATATCTGTGGTGCTCTACCAAAATCGCTCTTCTTTACTCTGACATACAAGCCATTGGCTTCCGTTCCACCAACCACTGGTTCCTTTGCACGTGTATAAGTAAACTCTTTTTCAAAAGCTGATTCATCTATAGTAGAAGTACCTGTCACCTTAATTTTTGTTGCTTCTTCATAAGCTGTATCTTCCCCAAAAGTTAAAGAAATACTGTCATCAAACGAACCATTTGTTCCAGCTTGTGTAGCTGCTGAACCATTTACATAAATCTTTGTATTCTTCAAATTTTCTGTTGCAAACTCAACAGTAATGGTATCATCTGCATATGTATCATCAGAAACGGTACCACTCTTTACTGTTGCTTTAACCTTTGCTTTTTTTGTTGCTTGTGAAAGTAAAATCACTCCATTATCATCACAGGTAACACCAGTTACTTTTCCTCCAGATACAGTATATGTTTCTTCTGAATATTCATCTACTACTTCTGTACCATCTGCAAAAGTATCTCCAACCGTAATATCATAAGTGCCCTTACTTCCGGGAAGTGCAACAACTACCGCATCTTGATAAGCAGTTTCCTTTGTTGCTCCGATTGTTGCTTTTCCTTTGTATGTTCTGCTAAATGTGTATGGTGAATCAGCCAATTTCTTATGAGTACCTGCTCCTACAGAAATATGACCTCTTCTAAATCTACCAATCTTCTGCCAGTTAGAAAGAATTTCCTTGTTCATACTTGACCAGTTCATATTTGTACGCCAAGATTGTTCTTTACTACCACCTAGTCTTCCTGTTTCATCACCATAGTAGGTCTGCACACCACCTGGTAAAAGAAGCAATGCAGTTCCTGCATTTGCACTTCTATCTCCAATTCCCTTATCATGAGATGAAATGTAAGACAATGGATCACCTTTTTCACTGGAACGGGCATATGTTGCATATTCACTGAATATAGCATCTAAGTCAGAAACACTGCTTTCTTCTTTTTCTTTGAACGTAAAGTTAATCAATGAATCAAATCCCTGTGTATAATCAGTACCGCCATAATTCATGCTAAGTCCCTGATTAAAAACCTCTCCAGTCATCCAGAAATCATCCGTCCATTTTGAACATTCTTTGTCACTGTTGTTCTTTCTCCACTCATTTAATGCCTTAACACACTGAGATTTAAGATCTGCCCAACAGTCAATTCCAACGTGTTTTGCAGTATCACAACGATAACCGTCTACTCCATACTCACGCACCCAGTTTGCTAACCATGCAACTAAGTACTGTTTTACAGTAGCTGTCGATCCATATCCGCATGCTGAAAGCATCGCCTGTGTTTCTTTTGTTTTTTCTGACAAGCGGCCTTCTTTTGACCATTTTTTAGACAAAATATCAGGAATACCTAACTGAGAACCACTCTCTGTTTTAAAATCAGGTAATCCACCACTACATGCAGTCAAGCTTGCACCCTCTTGTTCGGTATAACCAGAGCCATAACGACCTTGTACCATTCTCTGCCAAGCAGTAGTAAACCAACTAGAGTTCCATGTATCACCATACTTAAGAATACCATTCTCACCTTTTAACGAAGAATAATCGTATTCAAATGATAAACTCGACTCATCCATACCAAAATACGTCTTTTGCCAACCAGAATTTAACAAAGGCGAATCAGCACCGTAATACTCTGCAATAGTATATCCATCAGGATATCCTGAATGGTTCATAACCACGTCAAATACAACACGGATACCATGTTCATGTGCTGTATCAATA
>JAFORL010000168.1 GCA_017393285.1 Lachnospiraceae bacterium | reverse complement strand
TTGCTAGCTTTTTATCCTTTACTGTTAAAGGTTTTTGTTCGTGAAAACAAAATTTGTTTTCCCATGAAATTTTCAAATGAATTTTCAAGGTTGTTTCACTGTTTAATTGTCAATGTTCTTTGTTGTCTCTCACCAGACAGCTTTAATAGTTTATCATAAGTATCTGTGTTTGTCAACAACTTTTTTAAAGTTTTTTATTTTTTCAAAAAACTTAACGGAGAAAGAGGGATTTGAACCCTCGCGCCGCGTAAACGACCTATACCCTTAGCAGGGGCACCTCTTCAGCCTCTTGAGTATTTCTCCGAACTGAACTATTGTTCCGTATTTAGTTTTGCGTCAAACGCATGTATAAGTTTATCAGACTCTCTCAAATTTGTCAATAACTTTTTTTGATTTTTTTTATGAATTTATGAACCATATGTGATAATGTCTTAGTATGCCACAAAGGAAAATGTCCTAATAAAGTATAATCCTTCCATCAAATGCACTAACAACAACCGACTGCATTATATGGAATTTTCTTGCCAACTTACGATAACGTGAGATTACTTTATAATATCATCCGAATCAAGAAATATAGTAAATGGTCCGTCATTACAAAGTGAAACCTGCATATCTGCTCCAAATTCACCCTTTTCACATTTTCCATACTTTTCTTTTACAAGTCTAATAAAATATTCATACAATTCTTTTGCTTTTTGGGGATTTCCTGCTTCTGTAAAACTTGGTCTATTTCCTTTTCTACAATTTGCATACAATGTAAATTGTGAAACCAAAAGCCACTCTCCATTGGTTTGTTCGATGTTACAATTGGTTTTTCCTTCTTCATCTGCAAAAATACGTAATTTGCTTATTTTATCAAACATTTTTTTTGCAATTTCTTCTGTATCACTTTCAGAAACACCTATAAATACTAAATATCCTTTTCCAATCTTTCCAACGCATTGTTCTTCTATACTTACAGATGCACTCGAAACACGTTGCACTAATAATCTCAATATATTTCCTTCTTTCATATATGATGGTGCCTGTGAAGCAGGCATGTCTGTTTAATATGTTTTTCGTTGTTCCATTTTATGCTAGCTTGCTTACAAAGAAGCAAACCCACTTAATAACCTGAACTGTATACGCAAGTAGACCTTTGTGGTGGACCGCCCATCTTTTCAATAATATAATTGTATCAAGTAGTAAATCCCCCTTGTTTTTAGAGCATATTGCAAATACGAGGAGCTATATAAATAAATACTATCATTTCGATTCTTTATTATGTTGTTCTTCTACATATGCTTGAAATTCCTTTGTTCTGCTCCAATACTTGATGCCCCAATTTTCCAAATTCCACTCTTCCATATAGGCATTACACTCATAATCAATATAAAAAAGTATATTTTTATGTATTACAAAATTTGTTGGAAAATAATCAATATTAATTCCTGCCGCTTTTGCTAGTTCTGCCATTTCTTCTACTTGTGGAACATACAAAGTTACCGACTGATAATCCAAGATACGCTCATATATAGTATCTCCTTCTATATATTCTTTTACGATTCTTTCATTTTCTACATCTATTGCTAACATTTTAGGTATTCGTATACCTGTTTCCAGTAATTTTTTATAATCTCGCTGTTCTGCTTCTATTTTATTTCCAAATTGATAATAAGCACAAGGTTCATGGTGAATCTGTTTAAGTACAACAAATCCTTCCTCACCTTTTGCTAAATAGGAATATCCACCTTTTCCATGTCCCAATAATTTTTCTATTTTATATTTTTTTTCTTGTACTACAATTATTTCTGCTTTCTTAAACATATGCTACCCCTTTCATACATTGTTCTGCCTACAAAGCAGGCATGTCTGTTTACTTTAACAAATTCTGTTTCACTATACCTTTTCTATCATTATTCTACCCAAACAATCCTGTCTGCTTTTCTCGGAGCAGCATCTGGTGCTTCTCCATCTATATATCCGATTGCACAATGACCGATTCCTTCCCACTCTCCTTCAATTCCAAGTTCCTGTAACCATTTTTGATATTCTGGATTATCCATCTCTTCTTTTGCTCTATGGATCCAAATACTTCCCAAACCAAGTGAATGGGCAGCTAACATCAAATTTCCCATTACTAAACTTCCATCATATATATGTGTAGGCCAATCTTTTCTTCCCAATACCATCAGAATCACTGGTGCTCCATAAAAGGGATCAAAATTTTCATCCCAGCCACCTATTTTGCAATTATCTTTTACAATTTTATCTCTCATTTTTTTGTTTGTAATAGCAATTGTTAATACTGCTTGTTCGCCTCTCCCATTTGCAGCATATAGCCCAGCTTCTACTATTTTTTGAATAGCTTTTTTTTCTGGCATTTTTGATTGAAATTTTCGTATACTTCTTCTTTCTTTCATTCCTTTTAAAATCTGATTCATATATAATCCTCCTCTTATTTTTTATGTTCTCTTGGAGTCTTTTTATACAAGAATTTTGAGATAGATTTTTCTTGGATAACGACATTCCCGCAGTGCGTACACGGTGTGTACGACGAGGAAATGGAGAAAATCCAAGGAAAATATAGCCGAAATTATGGTATAAAGAAGATTCCGAGAGAACATTTTTATGAAAGTGTATTCCGTAATCAACAAAATACATGCTTGCATGTGATTTCGCTTGGATCCGTAAAAGCCTGACCTGTATGCGTGTGTAGGCTGACAAACTGGAACCAGTAACTTTCATCCACGCAGACTTCACACCTTATAGGTGCTCGTTTTGGTGGGAAATCCTTGTGTACCAGTTTTCTGAGTTTCGCTATGACCTAACGGTCTTTGCTTAAATCGAAAACTGTGTACGCGAATACAGGTCAGGAATTACAAGTTCAGCTTAAATACGGAGCAATTCACTTTCATGCATTGTGATGCCTATTTTCTTCTTTGTATTATATCTGATTTTCCAGGTATTCGCAATGATGTCCATTGCTTTTAAATCACTGAATGCAATAGAATAATTACCATCATACATAATCTACCCACTATAGACTTCCTTAGATTGCATTTCTTATTTTCGCATGCTAAATTTTATAGTAAAAAAAACGATATATACTATGTGACTGCAATTAGACAGGGACATTTACTTTAAAATATTCTTATTAGATTACTTCTAAAGGCTTTCATACATTGTGGTGCCTGCGAAGAAGGCATGTCTGCTTACTAAGAACTTATCTACTTAACAATCTATCCGATTGAGTAAGTAGGGCTGTCGCGTGATTACAGATAGCTGTCTTAGTCAAGGTTACAATTTTCGACTGAGATAAATAAAAGAATATATAACCGTAAGAATAGTATAAAGAAAGCGCTATTAGAACCTATGTACTCTCGGAGTCTTTTTATACTAGAATTTCGAGATAGATTTTTCTTGGATAATGACATTCCCGCAGTGCGTACACGGTGTGTACGACGAGGAAATGGAGAAAATCCAAAGAAAATATAGCCGAAATTATGGTATAAAGTAGATTCCGAGAGTACATAACCTATAAAAAGGAGTGAACATTTTTTATGATTACACTATTTAAAAAATGGTCAAAAAATTTAATTTTTCGTCTCATTGCTGCTGTTTTTGTATTGATTATCATTTTTATATGTTTTTCATATTTTGATACTTTGCTCTCACAAAAAGGTAAAGAAAAAGAAAAATGCATTACATTGAACGAGGATTGGACCATTTCTATTAACCAAGAACATTATACAGATGTTGCTTTGGATCATTTTAGATTTCCAGCAGTCAATACTGGAGACCAAATCGAAATGAGTTGTATACTGCCAGATTACTCCTCCATTTCGGTACCTACCATGCGTTTATATACAAGACATAGTAGTATTGAAGTCCTAATTGAACAAGCAAAAATATTTTCCTATGGTGTAAAACAATCCCACAACAATCAAACTGTAGGTGGTGGAAATACTTTTATTACTTTACCAGAACATTGCCAAAATCGTAAGTTAACGATTAAATTTTGTGTTGTCGAAGACCACGCTTTCAGCTGTTTTAAACCAATTCAAATATATTCATGGAAATCGGCTCATAGTCTGTTAATGATTGAAAATAGAGTGCCTATGTTTTTAAGTTGTTTCCTTTGCATTTTTGGAATAGTAACTTTAATCATTTCACTTATTTTGTACATGATTTATCGTACAACCCATTCGTTCTTTTTTATTTCGCTATTTTCCATAGCAATCGGAACTTGGGGGTTATGCTTTTTTCAAGTATTAACGCTGTTTTCTGTACCTTTATATTTGATTTCAAATGTAGAATATATTTCTCTTTATTTGATGCCAATACCACTTTCGATTTATTTACTTCCTCAAGTAAAAAGATTGGATAAGCGTATTTTTACATACATATATCAAGCAATGGAATTGATTATGATTGGTTCATCATTTACGGTCATCTGCTTGCACTTTTTAAATATTACGCATTTGGCAACGGTTTTGCCTATGATGCAGGCATTGATTATTGGATATTTATGTATCGCAATACTACTTCTCATACTTAATATTCGAAAAAAAGAGAAAAATACGCAATTATACCTAATTGGTTTATTGATTGTTTTGTTGTTTTCAGGTTATGATTTGATTTCCTACTGCCTGTATCGATACTTTTCATTAAAAATAGAAATTTTTAATGGATTGACGCCACTTGGCATGATTGTTTTTATTTCTATTACTGTGGTAGATGCTTTGCAACAGGTAACCCAGGCAAAAATGGCAGAGGCAGAACAAAATTTGCTAAGAAAACGTGCGTTTACTGATTCGATGACGCAAATATACAACCGCAGCTACTGTACGGAATATATGAATGATGCTTCCATGGATCAAGATTATGTTGTTGGTTGTGCAGACATTAATAATTTGAAACAGGCCAATGATACCTTTGGACACGTGGCTGGAGACAGATTGATTTTAGCAACCGCACAAATTTTGTCAGAAACTTTTGCACAAGATGGCATTGTAGGAAGAATGGGTGGTGATGAATTTATTTTCATTATTCAGTACATAGATGATACGCAATTAAATAAGCTACTGGAAACCCTCTGTTACAAAATGAAAATTGCAAATATTTCCAATCCTGATTTAAATCTTTCCATAGCTTATGGATATGTCATTAGTTCTGCATATCCAAATTGCACACTGGAACAATTATACAACAAGGCAGATGAAAAAATGTATATTAAAAAGAAAAATATGAAAGAACAAGCTTAAAAAATGATGGCGTATGGACAATGCTAACAAATAGACATAAATCATCTAAAACAACCCCTTATGTCAGCAGTTCTGACATAAGGGGTTACCTTGTCTACTTAGGTGGATTATATTCAATTCTTGTTAGAATCCATACGCCTATTTTTTATTCATAAAATCAATATATGCTTTCATAGCTTGTGGTAACGCAGTAGCTTTCATCTACGCAAACTTCACACCTGATCTGTGCTTATTTTTGTGAGAAAGCCTTGTATACCATTTTTCTACCCTTTACTTTCGATAATCGTTCTTCGCTCAAGTCGAATACGATATCGTTTTCCTATTTTTTAAATTCTTCTACGGCTGTTTCGTATAAATTATTTCCTTCTTTGTCAATTACTACTATGACAGGTAAATTTTCTACTTCCAATTTACGAATCGCTTCCGTTCCCAAGTCATCATAAGCAATTACTTCAGATGATTGAATACATTTAGATAACAAGGCACCTGCACCACCTACTGCTGCAAAATATACCGCTTTATTTTTTTTCATAGATTCAATCACAGATTCACTTCTCTTACCTTTTCCTATCATGCCTTTTAAACCATTGTCTAATAATAATGGTGTGTATTTGTCCATACGACTACTGGTTGTAGGACCTGCGGAACCAATTACCTGCCCCTCTTTTGCCGGTGATGGTCCTAAGTAATAAATAATATTGTTTTTTAAATCCAATGGAGGATTTTCTCCCTTTCCCATTGCCTCAAACATTCTTTTATGTGCAGCATCTCTTGCTGTATAAATAGTTCCACTAATATATATATAATCTCCTGCTTTTAACCGATTTACAGTTTCTTCTTCTAATGGTGTTTGTATTTTTATTTCCATATTTTTTTTCCTCACTTTTCTATTTGGCAGACGCCAATCATGAATAAAGTGTCCAGCCATTCTCCTTATCTGTTTCTCTTTGTTAATCTGGCACTTTTTGAATGACTCGACTGCACAGTTTTCACCAGCCGAGCATACTATCAAGTCTCGTTCCATGAGACTTGATGCGGAATTTACGTCAGCGAAGCTGATCATATTCCTTTGCAAATTCCTGCGCATCCTAGCGGAACGATTATATCGTACGCATTACATGACGATTTACATGACAACAAATATTGATTGCAACCGGTAATCCTGCAATATGGGTTGGATAGGTTTCTATATTTACGCCCAATGCTGTATTTCTACCTCCCAAACCTGCTGGTCCATAACCTAATTGATTGATTTTTTCTAATAATTCTTTCTCTAATTCTGCCACATATGGTGTAGAGGAAGATTGATTTAAATCTCTGGTCAATGCTTTTTTTGCTAAGATTGCACATTTTTCAAAAGTGCCACCAATTCCTACTCCCACTACAATTGGAGGACAGGCATTTGGTCCAGCCAAACGTACGGTTTCTAATACAGCCTCTTTTACCCCTTCTATACCGTCTGCTGGTTTTAACATACAAACGCGGCTCATATTTTCACTTCCAAATCCCTTTGGTGCAACGGTAATGGTAATATTTTCTCCAGGTACAATTTCATAATGAATGATTCCAGGGGTGTTATCTTTTGTATTTTCTCGTTCTAAAGGATCTTTTACGACTGATTTACGCAAATATCCTTCTACATAACCTTGTCTAATTCCTTCGTTGATGGCATCTTCCAAATTTTGCCCTTCAATATGCACATCTTGTCCGATTTGCATAAAAACTACTGCCATGCCTGTGTCTTGGCAGATTGGAATGGATTCACTGGCAGCAATATCCATATTTTCTTGCAACTGTCCTAATATTTTCTTTCCCAATTGACTTTCTTCTGTGTCCTTAGCATGTGCAATAGCGCCCACTACATCCTTTGCCAAATGCAAATTTGCCTCTATACACATTTCTTTTATATTATTTATAATGGTATCTGTATGTATCGTTCTCATTTTTTTCCTCCATGCAAGAAAGACTTCAACTAAAATGGAATTCTTGGTAACAATTCATAGCCAAAGTCTTTCTTTTTTTATATTATTCTTGATGAGAAGATAATTCCACATTGGACTGATTGTCAGCTTCTTCCTCTAACAATTCTTCTTCCATCTTCTTAATCATATCATTTTGTGTCATTGTTTCTGTGCTTTCTCTTACCTTTGCAATACTTGCAACCTTCACATCTGTGTCCTTATCAATATCCATCAATTTTACACCAGATGTAATTCTTCCAAGCTCAGAAATCTGGTTACACATGGTTCGGATGATAATACCTTCTGTAGTAATCATCATAATTTCATTGTCTTTATCTACTGCCTTTACACCTATGATGTTACCTGTTTTCTCTGTAATCTTGTAGCATTTTACACCCTTTCCACCACGATTTTGTACCTTAAATTCGTCGATGTGGGTACGTTTTCCTAATCCATTTTCTGAAACAATCAACAAATGGCTTCCTTGGGTATGTAATTGCATGCCTACTACTTCATCTTGATCAATCAAATTGATACCAATCACACCCATTGAGGCACGTCCTGTTGCTCTCACGTCTTCTTCGTTGAAACGTATACACATACCAAATTTGGTAACAAGAATGATATCTTTCTGGCTATTGGTTACTTTTACTTCTATCAATTCATCATCTTCACGAAGATTGATTGCCTGTAAACCAGATTTTCTAACATTTTCGTAATCTCCAAGCTCTGTCTTTTTCACCATACCGTTCTTGGTTGCCATGAATAAATACTTATTCTTTGGATATTCACGAATTGGAATCACTGCTGTAATGCGTTCATCTGGCTGCAATTGCAATAAATTAACCAATGCTGTTCCTCTTGCGGTTCTACTTGCTTCTGGTATCTCATATGCTTTGATACGATATACACGTCCTTTGTTTGTGAAGAAGTTGACATAATGATGGGTAGTAGTCATCAACAAATCTTCAATGTAATCTTCTTCGATTGTCTGCATACCTTTGATACCTTTTCCACCACGATTCTGTGCCTTAAAATTATCAATGGTCATACGTTTGATATATCCCAGACTAGTACGGGCAATGACAGTATTTTCCTTTGGAATCAAATCCTCATTTGTCAAATCATACTCATCTAATTCTAAAGATGTTCTACGTTCATCTCCATATTTATCACGAATAACTAAAATTTCTTCTTTTACTACTCCCAGCAGTAATTTTCTATCTGCAAGAATTGCCTTGTACTCTGCAATCTTTTTAATCAATTCTGCATGCTCTTGTTCAATTTTTTCACGTTCTAAACCAGTCAATGCACGCAAGCGCATGTCAACTATAGCCTGTGCTTGCACATCATCTAAACCAAAACGTTCTATTAATTTCGTTTTTGCCTCTGCAGTACTCTTAGAACCACGAATAATCTTAATTACTTCATCAATATGATCTAGGGCAATCAATTGTCCCTGTAAAATGTGATCACGCTCTTCGGCTTTATTTAAATCATATTGTGTTCTTCTGGTTACTACTTCTTCCTGATGTTTTAAGTAATACTCTAACATCTCTAACAGACTCATAACCTTAGGCTCATTATTTACTAAGGCAAGCATAATGACACCAAAGGTATCCTGTAATTGTGTATGCTTGTACAATTGATTCAATAAAATATTTGCATTTACATCACGACGCAATTCAATGACAATACGCATACCTTCGCGGTTGGATTCATCACGTAACTCTGTAATACCGTCAATTTTCTTTGTTTTATGTAATTCTGCAATTTTTTCAATCAATCTCGCCTTATTTACCATATATGGCAATTCGCTAACAACAATTCGACTTTTTCCATTTGGCATAGTCTCAATATCTGTTACAGCACGCACACGAATCTTTCCACGTCCTGTACGATATGCCTGTTCAATACCTCTGGTTCCAAGAATGGCTCCACCTGTTGGAAAATCTGGACCTTTTACCACTTCCATCAATTCTTCAATTGTGGTAGCACGATCTTCCTCTACTACGTTATCAATTATTTTTACTACTGCATTGATTACTTCACGCAAATTGTGAGGCGGAATATTGGTAGCCATTCCTACCGCAATACCTGAAGTACCATTAACCAAAAGATTTGGAAAACGAGAAGGTAATACATTTGGCTCTTTTTCGGTATCATCAAAGTTAGGAACAAAGTCTACAGTATCTTTGTTAATATCAGATAACATTTCAACAGAAATCTTACTTAATCTAGCTTCTGTATAACGCATTGCTGCGGCGCTATCTCCGTCCATAGAACCAAAGTTTCCATGTCCATCCACTAATGGATATCTGGTTGACCAATCCTGTGCCAGATTTACCAAAGCACCATAGATTGAGCTGTCTCCATGTGGATGGTATTTACCCATGGTATCACCGACAATACGCGCACACTTACGATGTGGTTTGTCAGGGCCATTATTCAATTCAATCATGGCGTACATAATACGTCTTTGTACCGGTTTCAATCCATCACGTACATCTGGCAACGCACGAGCGGCAATAACCGACATAGCGTAATCAATGTAGGACTTTTCCATGGTTTTTTTTAGGTCCACATCGTGAACTTTATCAAAAATATTTTCGTCCATTTATATACCTCCGTTTTCTATATGTCAAGATTCTGTACAAATTTAGCATTTTCTTCAATAAACTCACGTCTTGGTTCTACTTTATCTCCCATCAAGGTATTGAAGGTTACATCAATTTCAGATTCTTGTTCTTCATCCATAACAACCTTCAACAATACTCTCTTTTCAGGGTCCATCGTAGTTTCCCAAAGTTGCTCTGCATCCATTTCTCCAAGACCTTTGTATCGTTGAATCTTATTATTTCCGTCTCTACCAATTTCGTTTAAAATCTGATTCAATTCTGCATCATTATATGCATAGTAATCTTTCTTATTCTTTTCAATTTTGTACAAAGGTGGTTGCGCCAAATACACATATCCTTCTTTTATCAAATCTGGCATAAATCGATAGAAAAAGGTCAATAACAAGGTACTAATATGTGCACCATCCACATCGGCATCCGTCATAATAATAATCTTGTGATATCTCAATTTTGAAATGTCAAAATCATCATGAATACCTGTACCAAATGCAGTAATCATTGCTTTGATTTCTTCATTAGTGAGAATCTTATCCAATCTGGCTTTCTCCACATTCAAAATCTTACCACGCAAAGGAAGTATAGCCTGTGTTGCTCTGGAACGAGCAGTTTTTGCACTACCACCGGCAGAATCTCCCTCGACAATGTAAATCTCACAATTCTCAGGATTCTTATCAGAACAATCTGCCAATTTTCCTGGTAAACTCATACCTTCCAATGCAGTCTTTCTTCTAGTCAAATCTCTGGCTTTTCTTGCTGCATCTCTGGCTCTTTGTGCTAAAATAGCCTTCTCACAAATAGATTTTGCCACATTTGGATTTTGCTCAAGAAAATATGTTAATTGCTCACTGAATACACTTTCTACCGCACCTCTAGCTTCACTATTTCCCAACTTTTGTTTTGTCTGTCCTTCAAACTGTGGCTCTCCAATTTTTACACTGATAATGGCTGTCAAACCTTCACGAATATCTTCACCAGTAAGATTCTGCTCATTGTCTTTCAAAAATTTCTGACTTCTGGCATAATCATTAAAGGTCTTAGTAAGGGCGTTTTTAAATCCAACCATATGTGTTCCACCCTCAGGGGTTGTAATATTGTTAACAAAACTATAACAACTTTCTGTGTAGGAATCATTGTGTTGCATAGCAATCTCTACCTGCACTTGATTCTTTTCCCCTTCACAATATACAATTTCCGGATACAAAGATTCTTTATGACGGTTTAAATATTGTACATACTCTTTGATTCCACCTTCATAGTGAAATTCTCTGCATTTTGGCTCTTCCAAACGCATATCTGTCAAAGTGATTTTTAATCCTTTAGTCAAAAATGCCATCTCACGAAGTCTTTGTCTCAATGTATCATAATCAAATACCGTCTCCTCAAACATCAATTTGTCCGGTAAAAATCTAACTCTTGTTCCTCTTTCTTGGGTATCTCCCACAACTTTCAAAGGATACATTACTTTTCCACGTTCATATCTTTGCTTATGAATCTTTCCGTCAGTATGTATTTCCACTTCCAACCACTCTGATAAAGCATTTACAACAGATGCACCTACACCATGTAATCCACCGGATACCTTGTATCCGCCACCACCGAATTTTCCACCGGCATGCAAAATGGTAAATACCACTTCAACCGCAGGTAGTCCTGCCTTATGATTGATTCCTACTGGGATACCACGACCATTATCAACTACAGTGATAGAATTATCTTCATTGATAGTCACATTGATTTCAGTACAATATCCTGCTAGCGCCTCATCTACAGAATTATCTACAATCTCATATACCAAATGATGTAAACCTCTAATTGAAGTACTTCCAATATACATACCTGGTCTTTTTCGTACTGCTTCTAATCCCTCTAAAATCTGTATTTGGTCAGCACCATATTCCTGATTCATATCCTTCCTCCTAATTCTACTCCAGACTTCACACTTCTGTTACTCTACAGTTCCATTTACAACCTTGTACACACGATTTACATGAAGCCGTTCTTGAATAAATTCCTCTAAACCTGTACAGGTAATAATCGTTTGTATCTCTTGAATGCTATCTAGCAGACAGTTTTGACGGTTTCTATCTAACTCCGATAAAACATCATCTAACAATAAAATAGGCCAATCGCCTACAACCTGCTTGATAATCGTAATTTCAGCCAATTTCAGCGACAATGCGGCAGTCCTTTGCTGTCCTTGTGAACCATATTTTCGAATATCAATATTATCAATGACAAACATAATATCATCTCTATGTGGACCAAGGGTGGTAGACTTTTGAAACAAATCCCTGTCCTGATTTAAAGCAAGCTTATCTGCAAAAGCTTCTTCTGTAGCACTTGCCTCATAAATCAATTGTAAATGCTCTTTTCCACCTGACAATTTTTCATGAATAGGTGCAATGGCAGCATTTAATTGTTGGATTTGTGTTTTTCGTCTGTCAATCACCTTTCTGCCATATTCTACAAGCTGCTGATCCCAAATTTCCAAGGTTGGCAATAAACTTTTATCAAAGGCAATCTGCTTTAACAAATTATTTCTTTGATCTACCACATGATTATATTTACTCAAATCATGTAAATAAACCGGATCCAACTGGCATAATTCCATATCAAGAAATCTTCTTCTTTCACTTGGACCGCGCTTGATAATGCTCAAATCCTCAGGTGAGAAAAAAACCAAATTTACCAATCCCAATAATTCTTGTGACTTACGAATCGGTATTCCATCTATGGCCACACCTTTGGGCTTGTTTCTTTTCAGGTGCATATCAATTCTTCTGTCTACACCATTTTTATTGATATGCATCCGAATATGTGCTTCTTTTTCATTCATTTTGATAATTTCTTTCTCTTTGCTTCCCTTGTGGGATTTTGTCATGCCACAATAATAGATTGCCTCAAGAATATTTGTCTTGCCTTGCGCATTGTCACCATACAAAATATTTTTCTCCGGATGAAAATCCATCGATAAATTTGCATAGTTTCTAAAATTGTTTAACTCAATTGACTGAATATACATAAACTATCATCCTATGATTTGAATTTTTTCACCTTCAAATTCTACTATATCACCATCATATAGCTTCTTTCCGCGTTGCAATTCTACGTTGCCATTTACAGTTACCAATCCTTCCTGTATGACAATTTTTGCATCTAAACCAGAAGGAACCAAACCGGCAGCTTTTAAAGCTTGTCCCAATTTTATATAATCTTCTCTTAATTTGATTGTTTCCAATCCTTTCACACACCTTTCCGCTCATGAACAATATTCAAGTCTCGCCCCACGAGACTTGGCGCGGAATTTGCATCAGTAAATCTGACAAAGTTCCTATACAATTTCGTGCGGCTATTTATAACAAATCTTTCCATTTATTTCATCTTACACTGCATTAAAATTAATCGGTAAAATCAAATAAATGTAACTTTCTTCTTTGTCCTTAATAAAACATGGTGCCTTTGGATTAAACAAATACATATCTACCTGCTCATCATCAATGACACGCAAAGCATCCATCAAAAATTTAGGATTAAATCCAATCATCATGTCTTTACCTTCTTTGTTGATATCCAAATCTTCCTTCATAGAACCAATAGAAGAAGTGATTTTCAATTCCATTCCGTCATCCAGGAAATTTAACACAATTGGTGTTTTATCAGAATCTCTAATCAATAAGGATGCACGATCCATACAATTCAAAAACTCTTTGTTGTTGATTTTTACTTTGGTAATGTAATTATCAGATAACATCCGCTCAATCTTATAATACTCACCTTCAATCAAACGTGACAATACTGTAGTTTGATCAAACTTAAATAAAATATGTTTATCTGTCACAAACATTTGCACAATCTGATCCATTTCACCAGATAAAATTTTACTGATTTCGTTTAAGGTCTTTCCAGGAACAATCACGCGAATATTTTCGTAGGCTTCATGTAATTGGATTTTTCTCATAGAAATGCGGTGTCCATCTAATGATACCACTTTTAAAATATTTCCTTCGACTTCAAATAATTCACCCGTCATTAATTTATTGGCATCATTGTCTGATACTGAAAATATAGTTTGTCGAATGATTTCTTTTAGTGCATATTCAGATATATTTACAGATTTACCTAATTCAATTTCAGGTAATACTGGAAAATCTTTGCTTGATTTACCCATCAAATTAAATTTGGATTTTTCACATTGAATCGTAGCCATGAATGATTCATTTGTGTTAATACGAATTTCACTATCTGGTAATTTTCTAATGATCTCATAAAATAATTTAGCATCTATGGCAATAGAACCTGGTTCAATAATATTTCCCTTTACGATAGTTTCAATACCTAATTCCTGATCATTAGATATAATTTTAATCGTGTCATTGTTGGCTTGCATTACAATACATTCCAATATAGGCAAGGTAGTTTTGGAAGATACTGCACGTAGTGCAATGTTTACACTATTTAACAAATCTAACTTTTGAAACGTAATTTGCATGATTGTGTATAACTCCTTTCACAGCGTTTGAATGAAATAAATAAATAAAATATAGTAATAGTATTAATAGGGGGTGTGAAAATGTGGATAACCGATATAAGCGGCTTACCACAATGGTTACAAAGATTCACATAATGTGAAAATCTATCCTAAATTATGTTGAAAATCCGTGTATAAAAGTGCATAGAATCAAGAAGTGTAGTTATACACATATGATTCACATAAAGATTCACAATCTATTGTGGATTAATTTTCTTCTTTAACACATCAATGGTTCCCTGTAAATTCACGTCTTCTTGGAGATCGTCTGCAATTTTATTACAGCCATGTAAAATCGTCGAGTGATCTCGATTCCCTAATTTACTTCCGATTTCCTTTAAAGAAATATCTGTCAATTCACGACATAAATACATACAAATTTGGCGTGGATGTGCGATATTTCTGCTTTTTTTTGTAGATATGATATCAGCTGCGGTAATACCAAAATGATCTGCCACAATATCTGCAATGGCTTCTACAGTAAGATTCTTCTTTACATCAGAAGAAATCAAATCTTTTAGTACTTCTTCTGCCAATGTCACATTTACAGCAATATTTTTTAGGCGTGAAACTGCAACTACCTTTGTCAAGGCGCCTTCTATTTCACGAATGTTTGATTTTACGTTAGTTGCAATATATTTTAATACTTCATCATCAATGGTATAATTATCTAATTCACCTTTTTTACGCAATATTGCCATACGAGTCTCGTAATCCGGTGCCTGAATATCTACCTGTAATCCCCATTCGAATCGAGAACGTAGACGCTCTTCTAAAGTTTCGAATTCTTTTGGAGGCTTATCACTGGAAATGATAATCTGCTTCTTGGATTCGTGTAAGGCATTGAAGGTATGGAAAAATTCTTCCTGTGTACTTTCTTTACCTATAATAAATTGAATATCATCAATTAACAAAATATCAATATTGCGGTATTTGCGTCTGAATTCTTGAATAGAGGAAGTATCGGAACGATTACGAATCGCCTCAATCAGTTCATTGGTAAATACTTCACTCGTTACGTATAATACCTTTGCAGAAGGATTGTTACTTAATACATGATGCGCAATAGAATGCATCAAATGGGTTTTACCAAGTCCCACACCTCCGTAAATAAAAAGTGGATTATATACTTCGGCAGGGCTTTCTGCAACAGCTAAAGAAGCTGCATGTGCCAATTGGTTATTGCTACCTACTACAAATGTATCAAAAGTGTAGCGTGGATTTAATGAAGTCGCAATATTCATGGAATCCTTCAATGTAGAAGAGGATTTTTCTGGGGAAGGATTGCTAGCTGCTACATTACCAGTTTGAGAAAGGGTATGTAAATCACTTACGTTCACTAATTCAAGCTCAAAACGTTCTCCTATAATATCCAAAATGGCTACTTCAATATGGGTTTTAAAATTATCTGAAATATACTTGATTCCTGTTGGTCCTACTTTAGAATCATCTACCGATATGGTGATAAGAGAATCATTTACAGCATAAACCTTTAGTGGATTCTTTACCCAGGTTTCAAACACAGCATCGTTTTTATTCGTTTCATCTTGTACGTGAGCCAAAATCTTATCCCAGTTGGCAATAATGGTTTCTTTCATTGTCTTTTTACCTCGTTTCCGCGCTAATTCAAGATGATAGATTGCCTGAAAGTGGGCACTCTATCTAGTACAGCATATTAGGTGTTGTATTTGTAACGCTAAAAAAATGCCAGCTTTGCATTTCCCTTTGTTTTTCAAAAGTTATAAAGGGGAAAAAGGCTTTTCTACCTATGTTTTAGTCTCAGTATACATTTAAGGTTCAAAGATAACTGATATGCCTGCATCGTAGACTCCATCATAAAAAAAGTGAGTTTAGAAACCAGAACGTATTCTTGTAGTAGAAAAGCATATGGCCATAAGCGTTATTCTTTTGTCTTTGTCTAAATCTATGTGAAGCGTAATGGGGCAGGTCCAAGTCTGAACTGTTCCTGCTCTGTACTTCTTCCTCTCTAATCATCTAACATGTATAGAGAAGAAGAAACACCTTAATATCTAAAAAAGATAGATAGACGTATTTCCTATATTTTATATCAAAAGTCAAAATTTTTCAATGCTGATTCGGATTAACTTCTTTATTTTTGATAATTTTTTTTGAATTTATCCACCTAAAATAGATTTTTATCCACCAAAACAGGAAATAATAGATAGAAATAGACGGAATTGTGTCTACAAAATACAAAATTTGTGTATATAAAATAGAATTGGTGTATAAAAAGGATATAAAATGTGGATAGAATCATGCAGTGTGGAAATGTGTATTTGTTAAAAAAACGTTGAATTTATGAAGATAATCGGTGTGTAAAATACGACAACACAGAATCATACACAAATGTGTGTACAATAATATCCCAGTGATTCACAGGTGAAAAAACGTTGAAAATACAGGGATTCGATAGAATCATGAAGATGGTTATCCACTAACAAATAATAACTTATCCACAATTTATCAACAAAATGTGGATAAGTTGATAACTATACTGTGAATTGTGTGAAAATAATAATTTTATGACGAAAAAAAATAAGTTTTCCACATTTTATCTAAAAAGTTACATATGCAATCTGCCCAACTGGGCTATTTATTCATATAGATTAGTTTTATATAGAAAAAGAATGGTATGCGAGGATGTGCTTCCTGCACGTAGCAAATCATACTAACGTTGTGCCATGGTTGATGGTATGCGAGCATCCGCTTCTAGCAAAGCAAAGTGTACGGGGCTGCTGGAACTGTGATTGAAACACACTTTATAAAAATATTGCTTGACGAAAATGATGTTTCATACTATAATATGACGTGATATTTAGTTATAATTGACTAAATGTGTCTAAAATAATTTTGAGGAGGTGCATGTACATGAAGATGACATTTCAGCCTAAAAAGAGATCAAGATCAAAAGTTCATGGTTTCAGAGCTAGAATGAGCACTAAGAGTGGTAGAAAAGTTTTAGCTAGCAGAAGAGCAAAAGGAAGAAATAAATTATCAGCATAGGTCGCAGTTTTTGTGACCTTTTGTTTTCATATTTAGGTTTCTTTATCCTATTTATGAAGGATGAGAGGGTAAAGTGGATGTAATCCCTTTGCCGTGCAAACAAATATTCTTTAGATTAGATTGGAGATTTTGAAGTTGTCAGAATCATTAAAAAAGAACAGAGATTTTCAAAATGTGTATAAGAACGGAAAGTCTTATGCCAATAAATATTTAGTAATGTATGTTGTAGAGAATGATCTAAAGAGAAACAGAATAGGTATCTCCGTAAGTAAGAAAGTTGGTAATAGTGTCGTTAGACATGGTTTGACACGATTAATAAGAGAATTTTTTCGATTGAATGGAGATAAGTTTAAAAGCGGATTGGATATTGTTGTAATTGCCAGAAATACCGCAAAAGGAAAAAATTATTGGGAAATAAGTAGCGCAGCATTACATTTGGCAAAGCTTCATCACATTGTGGAAGCAGCTTTAAAGTAGAGGTGAGATGATGAAAAAATTATGCATTTTATACATTCGAATCTATCAAATTTTTCTTTCACCATTGAAATCACACAGTACCTGCATTTATACACCTACATGTTCGCAATATGCCCTTGAGGCGATTGAAAAGCATGGTGTGATAAAAGGTGGTTTGCTTGCTATATGGCGTGTTTTGCGTTGTAACCCTTTTGCAAAGGGTGGTTATGATCCAGTACCGTAGAGTGAAAAGTAGCTCAAGGAGGATTATAGCGTGTTTCAGATTTATTTAACACAAAATTCAGGTAAATTTTTAGGACCAATTGCATATGTTTTGGGGCTGATTTTAAGTTATGTATATAGATTTTTGGCCCATTTTGGAATTGAAAATGCTGCTGTAAGTATTATTGTATTTACGTTTTGTATAAACTTATTGTTACTTCCAATAACAATAAAACAACAGAAATATTCAAAGATGTCATCAAGAATGCAGCCTGAGATTCGTAAGATTCAGGAAAAGTATAAAGGAAAAAAAGATCAAGAATCCTTGATGGCACAACAAGAAGAAATGAAGGCATTGTATGAAAAATATGGTACTTCACCAACGGGTGGTTGTTTACCTGCATTTATTACAATGTTTGTATTTTTGGCATTGTATCGAGTGATTTATGCGATACCTGCATATGTTCCTCAGATTAAAGATGTATATGATGCCGTTGCTAATGTAACAGCAAATCATGCAGACGCTATGCAATATCTTGCAGACAATGCAAAGAGTTTACGTGTGTCTACTGGTAGCTGGGGTGATGATTTGATTGCAGCGATGCAAGGAAATCACAATTATATTATTGATGTATTTACAAGATTTGGTCGTTCCAATTGGAATGATATCTATCAATATTTTTCTGGTAGTGAATTAGTTGAGATCAAGAGTAATGCTGCTAAAATTCAACATATCAATTATGTGTTAGGCGGTTTAAATATTTCAGAGAGTCCAATGACAAGACCTTGGCCAGGTTTGATTATACCGATTATATCTGTTATTTTACAATATGTGCAGACGAATTTGATGATGGCAAATAATCCAGTGGCTACAGATCCGGATAATCCATCAGCAGCTATGATGAATTCAATGAATAAGACTATGCCACTTATGTCTGGTTTCTTTTCATTGATGTTCCCTATTGGTGCTGGTATCTATTTGGTTACCAATAGTGCATTTCGCATTTTGCAACAGTTGATTGTAAATAAACAGCTTGAAAAAATGGATTTGGATGCAGAGATTGAAAAGAATATTGAAAAAGCACAAAAAAAGAGAGCACGTATGCATGTGGAGGCTTTTGATGGCAGTGTAAAAAATATTGCCAATATCCGTACAAATGCGGTAGATATTGCAAAAGATACATCTGCGAATGAAAATGAAGCAGATGACAAAGATGAGAAGACATATGAAAAAGGAAGTATTTCTTACATTGCACATATGAAAGTGCAAAACAAGGAAAAAAAGTAAGGGGGATTTACAATGGAGTGGGTTGAATTTTCAGGAAAAACGGTAGATGATGCGTTAGATTTAGCATTAGAACAATTGCAGACCACCAGTGATAATGTGGAGTATGAGATTTTAGAAGAAGAGAAGAATGGTATTCTAGGTTTATTCAGTAAACCAGCAAGATTACGTGTTCGTGTTCGTGAGAAAGAGTTGGTAAACACCTCATTGCAGGCTGAGAAGGTTGAGAAAGCAGCTGCGGAAGAGACAGTAGAAAAACAGAATATTTCAGATGAAGAATTGATTGGTATTGCCACTGATTTCTTAAGAAAAGTATGTTTGCAGATGGGTGTAGAAGCTACATTTGATGCAAAATGCGATAGTGAAGAAAGTGTAATTTATGTCAATATCGTAGGAAATGACATGGGATTGTTGATTGGTAAAAGAGGACAAACCTTAGATTCTCTGCAATATTTGACAAGTTTGGTAGTAAATAAAAAAAGTGGAACTTATTTCAAGGTAAAATTAGATACAGAGAATTATCGCGAAAGAAGAAAAGAAACCTTAGAGAATTTAGCACGTAATATTTCTTCTAAAGTTAAGAAAACTAAAAAATCAGTAGCGTTGGAGCCTATGAATCCTTACGAGAGAAGAATCATTCATGCGACTTTGCAAAATGATCGTATGGTTGAAACTTACAGTGAAGGGGAAGAACCAAATAGAAAAGTAGTAGTAGCATTGAAAAAAGGCTATCGTGATTTTGGTAATAAAAGAGGCGGTTATAAAAAATATAACAATTATAAACGTGGTGGAAATTACAAAAAGCGTAATAATGGCGGTTATGAACAAAATGGTTTTGAGCGCAAAGAAAGCGTGGAACGACTGAAGGAACAACAGCCAGCAGATACCAATAAGACTGAGTAATAGAAATAGGCTGTCGCATTTGAAACTTTCATGCGACAGTTTTTTTCTTTATAGGATTCATTTTCTATAATGAAAAATAGATTTGGAATACAGCGGTTTCCAACATGTATAAAAGTGATTACACGATTTTGGTAACTTGCAGTTCGGTAGGATAAAAAGAGGATAGAAAAGATGAGCAAAACAGATACAATAGCAGCGATTGCAACAGGCATGAGCAGTGGAGGAATTAGTATCATCCGCATCAGCGGTGATGAAGCTATAAAAATTGCTGATTCCGTATATCGTTCTAAAAATGGGAAAAAAAAGTTAATAGAGCAGGCAAGTCATACAGTACATTATGGCTATATATGTGATGGAGAGCTTATTGTAGATGAAGTGATAGTTGTGATTATGAAAGGACCACATAGTTATACCAGAGAAGATGTGGTAGAAATCAATTGTCATGGTGGAATGCTTGTTACGAGAAAGATTCTGGAAACCGTCATGAAATATGGTGCCAGAATGGCTGAGCCAGGAGAATTTACCAAGCGGGCATTTTTAAATGGGAGAATAGATTTATCCCAGGCAGAAGCGGTTATAGATGTAATCAACGCAAAAAATCAATATGCTTTGGAAAGTTCTTTGCAACAGTTAAAAGGTAGTGTGAAAGATACTATCAAAAAGATAAGAGAAAGTATTTTGCACGATACCGCATTTATTGAGGCTGCATTAGATGATCCGGAACATATCAGTGTGGAAGGATTTTCGGAGACTTTGTTACAGCGCGTGAATGGAAATATAAAAGAATTACAAGATTTGTTACAATCTGCAGACAACGGAAGAATTTTAAAAGAAGGGGTAAAAACAGTTATTTTGGGAAAACCCAATGCCGGAAAATCTTCTTTGTTGAATGCTTTGCTGGGAGAAGAACGAGCAATTGTTACAGATGTGGAAGGTACTACCAGAGATACTTTGGAAGAAACGATTCAATTTGGACCTGTTATGTTACAGCTTATGGACACTGCCGGAATTAGAGAAACGCAAGATGTGGTGGAACAAATTGGTGTACAAAAAGCAAGAAATTCAGCAAATCAAGCAGATTTATTATTATACCTGGTAGATGCGTCCAGACCTTTAGATGATAACGATACGCAAATTATGGAATTCCTAAAAGAAAAAATGGATCAGAGTAAAGTTATTATTTTGTTAAATAAACAGGATTTAAAACAGGTAGTGACGAAAGATGCTTTAGCTGAAAAGTTAGAGGTAATTACCAAGCATTCTTGTAAAATGATACCTATTTCTGCAAAAAATGAGAAGGGTATGGAACTGCTGGAAACTGAAGTAAAAAATATGTTTTATCAAGGAAATGTGACCTTTAATGATCAGGTATTTATCACGAATTTGCGTCATAAAGAGGCCATTATAGAAGGTCTGGAAAGTCTAGAACAGGTAAAAGAAAGTATTGCCTGTCATATGCCGGAAGACTTTTATTCCATTGATTTAATGCAGGCATACGAATCCTTGGGAAGAATCATAGGAGAATCGGTGGAGGAAGATTTGGTTAACAAAATATTCAAAGAATTTTGTATGGGTAAATAAGATACAAGCATTTCAGTTTGGCATAGTTGTCTGATCTATGTTTGCAAACTGAACAGTTACTAGATAGTAAAAAAATATTGTGGAAAGCGAGGAAAATCATGTCACATCAGTATGAATCATATGATATTTGTGTTGTAGGAGCAGGACACGCAGGTTGCGAAGCTGCATTGGCTGCAGCTAGATTAGGTTTTGAAACAGTGATGTTCACAGTCAGCATGGATAGTGTTGCTTTAATGCCATGTAACCCTAATATTGGAGGAAGTTCGAAAGGACATTTGGTAAGAGAAATTGACGCATTAGGCGGAGAAATGGGTAAAAATATTGACAAAACCTATATTCAATCTAAGATGCTCAATAAGTCAAAAGGTCCGGCTGTATATTCTTTGCGTGCCCAGGCAGACAAACAGGATTATACCAGATCCATGAGAAAAGTAGTAGAAAATACGGATCATCTTACCTTAAAGCAGGCAGAGGTTACGAAAATTTTGACAGAAGATGGAAAGGTCACTGGTGTTGAAACTTTTTCTGGTGCAGTTTATCCATGTCGAGCTGTTGTCCTATGTACTGGTGTATACTTGAAATCTCGTTGTGTATATGGTGATGTTAGCAATTATACCGGACCAAATGGTTTGTCAGCAGCAAATCATTTATCAGACAGCTTACGTGAGTTAGGAATTGAGCTTTACCGCTTTAAAACAGGTACACCGGCTAGAATTGATAAACGTTCTATTGATTTTAGTAAGATGGAAGAGCAAAAAGGTGATGAAAATATTGTTCCATTTTCCTTTACCAATAAGCCGGAAGATATTGAGAGAGAGCAGGTATCTTGTTGGTTGACTTATACCAATGAAGAAACCCATAAAATCATTCAGGATAATCTGGATCGTTCGCCTTTATATTCCGGAAATATACAGGGAACTGGTCCTAGATATTGTCCTTCTATTGAAGATAAAGTGGTTCGTTTTGCGGACAAAAATAGACATCAGGTGTTCATTGAGCCAGAGGGAAATTACACCAATGAGATGTATATTGGTGGTATGTCAAGTTCCTTGCCGGAAGATGTACAATATGCCATGTATCGTTCTGTACCAGGGTTGGAACATGCAAAAATTGTTCGAAATGCATATGCAATTGAATATGATTGCATCAATCCAATGCAGTTAAAACCGTCATTAGAATTCAAAAAAATCGAAGGATTGTTCAGTGGCGGACAATTTAATGGAAGTTCCGGATATGAAGAAGCGGCGGCACAAGGATTGATTGCAGGAATCAATGCAGCAAGAAAATTATCACAAAAAGAACCATTGATTTTAGATCGTTCACAAGCGTATATTGGAGTTTTGATTGATGATTTGGTAACAAAAGAAACCCATGAACCATATCGTATGATGACCTCTAGAGCAGAGTATCGTTTATTATTGCGTCAAGATAATGCAGATGTACGTTTGACTCCGTTGGGATATGAGATTGGACTGATTGACCAAGAACGTTATGATGGCTTTTTGGAGAAGCAACGTCAAGTGAAAGAGGAAATAGAAAGAGTATCACAAATTCATTTGGGTGCAAACGCAAAAGTAAATGCCATTTTAGAGAAATACCAAAGCACACCGTTGCAATCTGGTGCTACCATGGCAGAATTGATCAAACGTCCAGAGTTAAAGTATGAATATTTTGCAGAAGTAGATACGGAAAGACCAGTTTTAACAGCTGATGTGATTGAGCAGGTCAATATTCAATTAAAATATGATGGATATATCAAACGGCAATTAAAGCAGGTTGAACAGTTTAAAAAGATGGAGAATAAAAAGATTCCGGCAGATATTAATTATGACGATGTTTATAGTTTGCGATTAGAAGCAAAACAAAAATTAAATCAGATTCGTCCAGAATCTGTAGGACAAGCTTCACGTATTTCCGGCGTTTCACCAGCGGATATCTCTGTCTTGTTAGTGTATTTAGGTCAAAAATAAGGAAGGGGGCAGAATATTATGTATCAGTTAGATAAATTTAAAGCAGGATTGGAAGAATTGGAGATTCAGCTATCAGAAAAGCAATTTCAGCAATTTATCCAATATTATAAATTGTTAGTAGAAAAAAACAAGGTGATGAATCTAACAGGCATAACAGAATGGGAAGAAGTAGTACAAAAGCATTTTTTAGATAGTTTATCACTTGTGTTTGCAACGGAAATTGAGGATGGTGCGAAGGTCTTAGATTTGGGAACTGGCGCTGGCTTTCCGGGTATTCCTTTGAAGATTGCATTTCCACAATTGCAGATTACCTTGTTGGATAGTTTAAACAAGAGAATTACATTTTTACAAGAAGTCATTCGTACACTTGGATTAAAAAATATACAAGTCTTTCATGGAAGAGCGGAAGAATTTGCACATAAAAAAGGACACAGAGAAGCATATGATTTAGTGGTTTCCAGAGCAGTTGCAAATTTATCCACCTTGTCTGAATACTGTTTGCCATTTGTAGAGGTTGGCGGTGCCTTTATTTCGTACAAATCAGGAAGTATTGCGGAAGAAGTGGAAGAGGCAGATCGCGCAATCATGGAATTGGGTGGTAGTCTTGCATCAGTTGAAGAATTCCAGTTACCAGATTCAGATATTAGAAGATCCTTGGTTGTTATCGAAAAAGAAGAAAATACACCGAAAAAATACCCAAGAGGTAGTGGTAAACCAGGAAAACAACCATTAAAATAGTAATCTCAATCAGAGAAGACTTCTTCCTCTAAGCGAAAGGGAGGGAGAAGTTGCAAGAAAACTGTCTCAGTTGCGGTTGTAATTATCGCTCAAGAAACGCTTTAGGAAGTATAAATTGCGGATGTGATAGAGAAAAACAGCCCTGTATAAGATTTTGGTTTAGGAAGCCTATAACACTTATATAGGGCTGTTTTTTATGTAATAGAAAATTGCGATGCAAGAGAAAGCAGCTTATCAAGTGGATTCCTTTCTTTGTAAGTGTATTTACAGGAAATACATCTATCCATTACATTTTATAGCAAGTCTTTCTCTATAGTTCCTTCTGTTAAATATAAATCACAAATATCTGTAAATTCGCCTGGTTTTTCTAGTTGTGGCAAAAATTTTGTATCTGGAATAATGGCAACTTCAGTGTTTGGATTAAGAAAAACACCCCAAGTAGAAAAATCAGTTTCATAATGCATATCTTTTCCAAAAATAATACAAGTAGGAACATTTACATCTTTATAACAGGACTTTATGTTGCTGCCTAGATAATGGGTACAAAGGCTGGCGTGTAAAAATTTGCAATTGCTTCCACCACGATGTGCAGCAGCATAGTAGCGACGGACATATTTCAATTTTTTGTTATTGGAATCTCCAAAATATTTGGTCGAAAAACGAGCAAATAAAGCAGATTTTGCATAATATAATTGATATAGACTAGTACCAATGATAGGCATTTCTAAAAGCTCTTTGCGGTAAGTATCCTTAGCTGAAGGCATAATACTGGTTTGATTAAAATCTTCTGGATTAACAAAAATAAAATGTTGAAATGTCTTTGGATGCATATGTTCTATTAAGAATGCAATTGGAGCCATGTTTCCAGTTGCAATCACATCTACCTCATCACAAATTACTTCTTTAATAAAATCATAAATTGTTTGCACATATAAAAATGATGTGTAGGTAATACGAGGTTTGTCTGAATTACCACAACCAATCAAATCTAAAGCATAAACAGTATGATTTTTTGATAGAGTAGAAATTACTTCGTCCCATTCATAAGAAGAACTGGCACAATCTAGATTGTGTAATAAAAGTAATGGGCTACCGGTTCCTGTTTTCGTATATTTTATATTTCCTTGTTTGTGCGCATAAGTATAGTGATGTTTACCTATAAAGGAATCTTTTTGTTGGGAAAGATAAAAAATAATGCGGTTAACTGCATAAATTGATGAAGATGTAAAGATAACACCAGCTAAAAGTTCTAATAATGTTTTGTTATTCTTTTTCATAACAATCCCCTCTCTATCTAGAATAATGTATGCTGAAACAATAGCATTAACATTGCAATCTGTTTGCGTAGTTCGACCGAAAAAAATACTTGTGCATACAAGTGAGATTGTCGACTACTATACTATCTATTATATACAATTTATGTAAAAGATACAAATCAATATTTTTGTGTTTTAAGTTAGTAAATCCACTTTTATTTATGGTAGTATTAAGGTAACAGTTCAGATAAGCCTGCACACTTTGCAGTGCAAGGACGCATGAATCCATATATTTTGCAAAGCTTGCAGTAAGCTATGGCATGCAAATTGATGCTATATTTGTTTACAATTATATGTTT
>JAFORL010000167.1 GCA_017393285.1 Lachnospiraceae bacterium | reverse complement strand
GGATTGCTTGTTCCACTTGGATTGCTCGTTCTACTTGGGTTGCTTGTTCCACCTGCCGAAACGACTGCAATCGTTATTTCATCTGTTACACGTCTGCCTTCGGTCTGCACCTTTATTTTTCCTGTACCGACTTGCAATCCTGTTACTAAACCGTCTGCATTTACTTTTAAAATTTCAGGGTTTAAACTTTCATAAGTAACTCGATCCGTTGCACCTTCCGGTACAAATTTACAGCCCAATTGTAAAGTATTTCCTAGCACAAGAGTATTGGATGCATCATTTTGAATAAACAATCTTACACTCGTTGCAACTGGTCTTGTAACCTGTATTGTTTTTTCTTTCTCTAATACAGTACCATTAGGACCGTTTGCTACAAAACGAACGGTAAAAGTACCTTCTTCATTTGCACAAAAGCTTCCTGTCTGCGGATGAATCGTTGCATCTCCACCTTTCACACTAAATTGTACTTCATCCGAAGTAATATCTTTAATCTTTGTAACATCCTGTGTGGAATCAAAAGTCGAAGTAAGGGTACCAAACAATTGTACCGTTTCACCAACTTTTACATCTTCAACCGAACGGAAGGCAAAATCTGTCACATGTGCAATCACATCTACATCACAAACTGCAGATGCTGTCTCTTTGTCCTTATATTGTACCGGACAAATTGTAACTGTGTGTCTTCCCGGTTTTAAGGCTTGGAAGGTCATAGAAACAACCTTTTCAACCTCCCCGTTCTCTGTTGCAACCTTTTCTTTTTCTTCTTTAATGAATTTCATTGCATCTGAAGCATCAAAGGAACTCATTAATTTTGTTGTACTATCAACTGGGTCAGTAACAAATCGAAGCGTAAATTCATCTTTGCAATTTACATTTAAAGGATTCTTTTTATAGTCACAAGTTTTACCTTCTGAATCCACAAATTTTACATATGTCTGATCAGCCTTTACTTCTATTTGACATCTTGCTTCTTTCTTTCCGCCTAATGCCTTTGCAACAATCGTTGTTTTTCCCGGATTAACAGCTGTTACCAAGCCCTCACTATTCACAGTTGCAATTTTCTCATTCTCGGAATAAAACTGTACAATATCACCATAATCTTTCCACTGTTGTGCATTATATGTATTCTGATCATAATCCATAGCAGCCATTAATTTTACCTGTTTTCCATCTTCCACACGTAAATCAAGTGCATTTTGATTCAAGGTCACACTCTTTGCTGGCACAACTACATGAATTTGATAGTTTACATCATGCATACCACAACGAAATACAACAGAACTGGTTCCCAAAGCTTTTGGATACACTTTTGCCTTAGAGCCAGTCATTTTTTCTCCATCTACCAATTCTTCTTGTGTTTCAATCTTCACAATCTCATCATTGGCATTTTCCCATTCTCTAAGCTCTGTACAATCCTGTGGCAACAAATTTGGTGCTAGTTCTATACCTGTCTCCTTATCAGAAACTGCCACAACTTTTTCTGTTTCATTTTCCTCTATGCCCTCACACTTTTTCTTTGCCACTTGTATTGGTACTTTTACCTCTACACTATAGGTGTTTACTTCATCTTGTGAATCTGAATATGCATAGAATTTCAATACACCACTTAAACCAATCTTTGTCTGTCCTACTTGTTTACCTTCTACTTGCGCACAAAGGTACTCTGTTCCATCCACAGTTTGTGTTGTATTACTCAATATATTAATGAAGCCAGTTTCACCAGCAGACTCTGTTACTTTGAAATCACCTCTTATTTGTTTTTTAGGAAAAACATTTGTCTTTATGATTTCCTTCTCTCCCAAAGATAAACTGACACTTTTCGGATCATTTACAACAAATGCAATCGCTTTATTCGTAGTTCTACCAGCAAATGCTTTATACGATATCCTGGTATCGGCAGAAATAGTTAGAGAAGCCAAGCTACTACATTCTCCGAACACGAAATCTTCTATACGTTCTGTTTTTTTAGAACATACCACCGTCTTCAAATATCCACAATGTTGAAACATGTTTTTTGAAATTCTAGTAACCCCTTCAGGAAATACAACTGTAGTAACTGGAGTCAAGGCAAATGCTCCCTCTCCTACTTCTTTCAATGCAATCGCTTTTGTAAAATCAATGTTTAATAATCCAACATTTTTTTCCATTGTATACAAGTCATACGGAATATCTTCTATCTTTGTATAATCACTACATCCCCAAAAAGCCTGGGTTCCTATATGCTTCAAAGCCAATGGACAAGTAAAAGCACGCAACCCTCTACAATTTTTAAATGCAGAATCCCCAATCGTCTCCAAAGACTCCGGTAACTTTGTTCCATCCATAGAAATATTGGCATTGTTTTCAAAAGCCTTATCTCCAATACTCTTTAATTTTTCAGGAAGGACAAATGCTCGTTCTGGAATTTGGAAGGATGATGTATCGTTTTTCTCACTTGCTATATCATGTGCATAAAGCAAGTTCATGTCACGTAGTCCAAAGGTACCTTCTCCAATATTTTCTAAATTTCCCGGAAGTTTACATTTGGTTAGATTATAACAATTATAAAATGCATAGTCACCAATCTTTGTTACACTATCCGGAATATTCACCTCACGCAAACCTAAATATGCACGTAAATAAATAGGATTATTATCTTGCGTTTTACCAACAATATAAACCGCTGCATAGCCCTCCATATTGTCCGGCTTAAATCTGTTGTCGTCAGCATTTTCTCTAACTACTACATTTTGCATTTCCGTAATTCCAATTTGTGAATCATATTCGTAATAGATATATTTATCACCTAAATTTTGATTACTAAAATCCACATCATTTAAGCGAATATAATGTTTTCTCGCAACTCTATTCATCTTTTTCGTATTATTAGTAGTAGAAGCTTTGGTATAATAACCATCAGGAAGTGTTTTCGGTTCTTTTACATATAGTTGTTCTAC
Organism: Lachnospiraceae bacterium; assembly: GCA_017393285.1. Classification (GTDB taxonomy): domain Bacteria; phylum Bacillota; class Clostridia; order Lachnospirales; family Lachnospiraceae; genus CAG-411. Next base: position 7,129 of record JAFORL010000167.1, on the reverse strand, counting down.
CTTTTTTGTATTTTCATTGTATACAAGATATTCAACAATTCCGTATCCATCTTCACAAGCAGTAGTTGCAGTTACAACATTATCAGGATTGACATAAAATGTTTCATAAGTAACATTCTGTCCATCACTTGTCTTGATATCACGAGTAAAAGATGCCCCTCTAAACGCATTTTCATCAATTTCTTCCAAAGTATCCGGAAAAGTAATATCATTTAAACTGGTAGCATAAAATGCATATTTTCCAATCTTTTTCAACTGCTTTGGAAGCTTCACACTATAAAGCTTGGCACAATAATAAAAGAAATTATCAGGTATTTCCGTAATACCATCTCCTAAGGATGCAGTACGAATATTGAATTGATTTTCAAATACTTTTTCTCCTAATATCGTTACAGAATCAGGTATCACAACTTCTTTCAAACCAGTACCATGATTCGCTGAAGAAATGTTTGCATTCGGTGCATAAAATGTAGGTCCCAAAACACTGGTTCCAATTGTTGCTCCCGATATTTCTTTATAAGCAAATGCACCGTCACCAATTTCCTTTAATTTTTTCAATTCACTTAGAAATTTGGTATCATTAAGAGAAGCACAACCTGCAAAGGCATCTTTTTCAATTTTTTCCAAATCACTTTCCCCTGCCGATTCTATGGTAACCGCAGATAAGGCTATACAACCTTCAAACAGAGATTCTTGTAAATTTGTAATTCCCTTTGGAAGCGACACACTTTCTAAATATATACAATCTTTGAAAGCCATTGGTCCAATTCCGTTCTCACTATCACTTTCGCCAGTTCCAATCATTTGGGATGGAAGCTCAATTTTTTGTAAACTTGTAGCTTCAAATGCACTTCGTTCAATTTTTTGCAATCCAGTCGGTAACTTAAAACTTTTTAAAGTCGAAGCAGCAAAGGCATGTTCACATATTTTTGTCAACTGATTGCAGGCAGATAAATCAATCTCTAACAATGCAGTTTTTTGAAATGCACCATTTCCAATTGACTTAACTGACGATGGAACGGAAATTTCTTTCAAAGCTCTACAATCCTGGAAACATCCCGCAGGAATCTCTGCCAGATCTTGTGGCAAAGTCACTTCGGAAAGAACCGTACATCCTGAGAACAAACCAGCCCCTAAGGTCACCTTTCCATTTTGAAGTGTAACTGTTTTTAGCTTTTCACAGGATGCAAAAGCATTATTTCCTATACTGGTCACCGAAGAAGGTATCGTCACGTCAGAAATCTCATCACACTTTTGAAAAGCTTCGCTCCCAATCTCCGTAATATGTTCAGACAAAGGTAGTGTCTCTAAAGCAACACAGCCACGAAAAGCATCCTTTCCAATTTTGGTTACCGTATCCGGTAATGTTATACTTGTTAATTTTTTACATCCATCAAATTCATAATCCGGAATCTCTGTTATGGTTAGATTCTGTAAATTAATAGATGTAGCACTTCTTGCATACCCCAAACCAGAAATAGATGTAATCTCCGAACCAATGTTTGATAAATCTATTTCACCTTGATAGTCCATCAACTCTTGAAAGGTAATTTCGTGATTTGTATCTCTTTCCATAGACAGGTTTACCAATCTCTCTAATTCACTTAATAACTTCCCGTCCGGGATACCCGGTGTCTTCTCACTCGGTGTAGCTACAACTGTAACGACCTTAGATGTGTCAAATGCCACAGATGTATTTGCTGCTTTTGCAACCATACACCATTGAAATGTACCATCCATTGCCGATAAGCCATTCATGGTCATTGCCATGGTAAGCCCAAGACATATGGCTTTTTTCTTGAGATACTTACTTTTTTTCTTCTTCATAATATACTCTCGTTCCTTTCTTCATACTCTTACACAATTAGCACAATTCCACAAAAAAATAATCTTTTTGTGAAAATTACATCTAGTTTCATTATAAATGAATTTCGATATTTTTACAATGAAATTTACATATATTTTAAAAAAAGCAGCAGTTCATCCGAGTCATTCGTAAAATGCCAAAGAACAAAGAGTTTTGCTTGCAAAACTCTAGCGCGACCGCGGTATTGCACAGCAATTAACTCCATCTCCGCGGTCTGCGCATCCTCGCGGAGCATTTTTTATGTAATAGGAAATTGCATCGCAATTTCCTATTACATAAAAAAACTGTGTACCAACAATAAATCTGTCAGTACACAGTCTGAAATTCTCTTTATTTTGCTTCTGCAGTGGTTGTAGGAGCAGCTGTTGCATCTGTATAAGTAAATGTACAATGCTCTACAATAAAATCTAAAACCTTTTGTCTTTGTAATTCTTTTCGAAGATTTTCCTCTCCTACCTGTTCAATAAAGGTATCTACTTTATCATAACCATATTTTTCACTATATTCTTCTGCACCTTTATCAAATTCCTTATCAGTAAGCACCAATTTTTCTTTTTTTGCAATTGCTTCTGCAATCAAATCGCTAGTCACATACATCTTTGCCTGTTTTTCTAACTGCTCTTTAAATTCATCCATGGTACTTCCGCTGCTCTTGATATAGTCTTCTAAACTCGTATCACTTCCATAATTTTTTAAATATTGTTCATAACTTTTCTTTTGTTCAGAAATATATGCATCAACTTGATCCTGTGGATACTTTTTCACCTTTGTATCTGCCACAATTTTCTCCCAAGCTGCATTTTTCTTATCTTCTGTTATAGTTTCTTCTAGTTTTTCCTCTAACTCTTTCTTTACGCCCTCTTTGTATTCTGCCACTGTATTATATCCATCTATGTTTTTCTTTACAAAAGCATCATCCACATCATCAATAGAAGGCGTCACGGTAATCTCATTTACCTGGACTTTGAATACAACAGCCTTTCCAGCTAATTCTTCTGATGAATAAGTTTCAGGAAATGTTAAATTCAAATCCAGCTTGTCACCTTTCTTGACACCAATTAAGCCATCTTCGAATCCATCAATAAAGGTTCCGGAACCCAGCTTCAAGTCATACCCCTCTGCCGTTCCGCCTTCAAAGGCTTTTCCTTTTAGCAAACCTTTATAATCAATATTCACAGTATCTCCTGACTTTGCCTTATAGTTCTTATCTGCTTTCTTTGCGTACTGTGACATATCACTTTCAATCTTCTGTTCCACGTCACTATCCGTAATCTCTGTCTGAGCTGTTGTGTACTCCACTGTCAATCCAGAATACTTTCCTAATGTAATATACTTGTTTCCACAACCAACTGTAGTCACTGCCAATGCAGCCACCAAACCCAATACTGCTAATTTCTTCTTCATCTGACTCGTTCCTTCCTCACATTAAACAATACATCTTTTTTTGCCTTTATTTCGTTCTTACACAAAATATTGTTTTTTTGCATAATCATATTTTTTATACCATATTCATATCAAAAAATCAAGCCCAACTCCAAAATCCAACAAATCACAGGTAACAATAACCATTACAGACCATTCAAAACACAACTAGAGATAAACTAGACTTTTTCAACAACAGGTCTGCCCAGATGCATAAGTTGCAAACCAAACACCAATACTGGTAGTTTTAAATGCCAACAAGATTTTTCCGTTTTTTTACTGTAACTGTAAAAAGGCAGCTAAATTTCCTCTTTTCCCATTGGTTTTTCTATGGGAATACAACAAATGATGATTACAGCAAGTGCAAACCCCTGATACCGCAATCTGTGCTCTTGGTACCCCTGCTTCCATACAAATTAGTTGATTCGCATGCCACAAATCCAACTGGTATTTTCCCTGGCCTTTTTCTTGTAACACTTCCTTGATTTCATTTTGGATACACGCACTGTCCTCCGCTTGTAGCTGGGCAATTCTATTACTGTCCACAAAGTCAGCAAAAGCATCTGCTACATCATGACTCACTTCATAACAAGCTTGACAAATAGAGGGACCAATCACCACATACACCTGCTTCGGATTTGTAGCAAATGCCTTTTCCATGGCAGTTAAGGTTTTGGCGGCCATTTTTCCCACCGTACCTCTCCAACCAGAATGACTCAGACCGATTGCTTCATGTTCTGGATCAACAAAATACAAAGGGACGCAATCCGCATAAGAAGTGCACAGCAAAACCTCTTTTTCATTGCTAATCAAGCCATCTATCCCTACTAACTTTTTATCTCTAAGATTATCCCCTTGACAATCTGCTTTCGTAACCAATTTTACTTTCGTATCATGTACCTGATCGGATAAGACCAAATTTCTTGTTTCCAGCCCCATCGCATTTGTGATACGACGATAATTTTCATCTACACGTTCTGGTTCATCGCCTCTACTATAACTCAAATTCATAGCATACAAATCTCCCTCACTACATCCACCTAGTTTTGTAGAAAAACCCTGTCGGATAAATGAAAATTGTTCCAAACTTGGAAACGTAAAAAAAGGCACGCCATTTTTGTTCTGTAGCTGTGCCTCCCACTGTTCCGTATTATATTTTCTCCCATATACATTTTCCAAAGTATACTGTACTTTTTTATCCATTTTATTTCAATCTCCCTTCTCGCACACTTTTGAACTAGCCATTGTCTGAAGCCAGTGGCTTTCCTGCTTTCTTGACCTTGTAACCTACAATCCACATAGGCGTTAATTTTGACAATTCCTGCCCTATATATCATCAGCCTGCTTTCCCCCACCAACAAAAGCCAACGGGATTGCGGTACCTCAATTTCAAATCTGCATATCCAAATCTATAATTGAAAGGCATCCCGAATTAAGTTGCATTCCCTTTCCAAGATTGTTACCACATCAAAGCGGCAAGGGGTATCTTCTGGGATATTACGACTATATAAATAATATTGCGCCGTATACATAATCTTCTTTGCTTTTTTCATGGTAACAGAATCTTCCGGCAATCCATTTCTACGACTACTACGATACTTCACTTCTACAAAAACCAAATAAGCCCCATCTTTTGCCACAATATCGATTTCTCCACCTTGCGAATAAAAATTATATTCCAAAATCCGATATCCTTGTGCCTCCAAAAAGCGTCCTGCTTCCTGTTCTTTTTGCGTACCTAATCTTCTATTATTTTTCATGTTTCACCTTTTATCAATTTTTCATTTTTTCTCTGACCTTTTCCATATCCCCTACAAATACAAGGATTTCCGCAACCACTTCATATAATTCTTTTGGTATATATGCTCCTAAATCCAACTCGGATAATGCATTTGCAACTTTTTCATCCTTATGAATGGGCACATTGGCTTCCTTTGCCTTTTGTATAATGCGTTCAGCAACATATCCTTTACCAGTTGCCACTACTTTGGGTGCTTCCTCTCCCGATTCATAAGATAAGGCAATTGCTTCTAATCTTCTCTTTTCTTCCTCCGTCATAATATACGCCTCTTTCATTCTTACATGCAACCAATCACAAACAACAAACTAACTTTACTCCCAATAGAAACTGTCTCCCTCTGTTCGCCATCCCTGCAAAACAATACTACTGGCTCCATCAATCCTATGATCAACTTAAATCACTTTCCTTCAAAATCCACTTACAAACTACCAATCTATCTTGATACTTTTCATAGTATGTTTTTAATAAAACTACGTCTGTGAATAGGTGTCGGTCCATATTTCTGAATTGCCATGATATGCTCTTTGGAGCCATAGCCCTTATTTTTTGCAAAGGCATATTGTGGATATACTGCTTCCAATTCTACCATCATTTGATCTCTTGTCACCTTAGCAACAATACTTGCAGCAGCTATGGATGCACTCTTAGTGTCTCCTTTCACAATGGCTACTTGTTCGCCTTTCACACCCGGAATTGTCACAGCATCGTTTAAAAAAATGTCTGGTTTGACAGGTAATTTAGCAATGGCCTGTCTCATGGCTTCGTAAGTGGCCTGCAATATATTAATTTCATCTATCACAGCAGGTGATACAATTCCGATTCCCACACCTACTGCTTTTTCCATAATGACATCATACAATTCTTCTCTTTTTTTTGCTGACAATTGTTTAGAATCATTCAAATATAAAATCTGTTCCTCTTTCGGCAAAATCACAGCGCATGCTACCACAGGTCCAGCCAAAGGTCCTCTTCCCACTTCATCAATTCCGCAAATATATTTCTCATTTGCAAATTGCTTTTCATAGGTATACATAAAATCGGTACGAAGACATTCTGCTTCTAGCTTTTCTTGTTCTTTTTTTACCTGCTTTATAATTGCTTGGACACCCTGTCTGGCATCTTCTTGATAAAATGCCAACAGTTCTGCCTGTTCTTTCCAGTCAGCAGCTTTAAACTTTTTTTTAATCTCTGCAATGGTCTCTGCCATGCTACACACTTCTTTCTCTTTTTAATCTATCACTCGCCAATCACACAGAGCCTTTCTACTCATACGGTTTGATTGTCAAATTAACATGCGAACTTACATAATGAAACGACTAAAAACAATTTCAAAATAAGTCCACCTGTCAATCTACTGACACAACAATGCATGAAAGTGCGGTAATTTAAAATTATTTAATTTTATCTAATCGATCAAAAGGATATAATCGAAAAATAGCTTTCCCTTTAATAGCAGAGCGTTTGATCAATCCCACATCTGCAGAACGACTATCTTTACTATGATTCCGATTATCCCCCAAAACAAAATACTCATTTACATCCAATTTTGTGACTTGGTAATTATCATCAGGTGCAAGCATTTTTTCTTTTCCATAAGATTCTTCCAACTCTTTTCCATCGATATAAATGACACCATTGGTAATGGATACCGTTTCTCCTGGCATACCTATGATTCGTTTAATGTAATATTCATCCTCATCATATGGAAATATTACAACATCAAAACGTTGCGGATTATCTAAATAATATAAGAGTTTATTTACAAACAAGCCATCTCCATCTTCCAAAGCACTTTCCATAGATGTTCCGCTTACAACTGTATACATTCCCACATATTGCGTAAAAATATATGACAGTACAAACGCAATGACAACACAAAAAACGATTTCCCCCATAAAATACAAAACACGAAGAACAATATTCTTCTTTTTCTTGTGTTCCTGTTCAAATTCTATCTGTCCATCAGAATAATCATAAGAGGCGTTTTCCGAATCTATACTAAAATCCCAATTTATCTCTGTATCACTTTTTGTTTTTTT
>JAFORL010000028.1 GCA_017393285.1 Lachnospiraceae bacterium | reverse complement strand
TTTTTATGTAATAGGAAATTGCGATGCAATTTCCTATTACATAAAAAACGCTCCGCGAGGATGCGCAGACCGCGGAGATGGAGTTAATTGCTGCGCAATACCGCGGTCGCGCTAGAGTTTTGCAAGCAAAACTCTTTGTTCGATTAGTCGGAGAAGACGCTTTTATATAAGCAAGGTATTATACCAAAACTGTCTCAGTCGGGGGTACAATCGTCGACCGAGAACAATGCTCTGTGAGAATGTGTAGACCACGAAAAAGAAGTGAATTGCAGACAACAAGCATATGGTCTTTTGACTACGGAAAACAATTTCAAAGTATACTCTCATGTCAGCACTGCAGACACAATCATAAATAAAAGTGGGTTTACTTTAAAACCCTGCAGGACATGCACACAAACCGCAAAAGTAGCGGTTTGGCGCATTACAAATCATGTAGCAAGTGCATAGTTCTGAATGGAATTTACTAATAGGTAATGATTTTATATTTGCTTGCACCGGTACCACTGATTTTTACTTTGTAAGTGCTTTTTTTACCAGAAGGTACTATGAAATAAATGCCTTTTTTGGTTTTGTAAAAGGCTTTGGTTTTTACAGTTGTTAATACTTTGGTAGACAAAGTAACAGAAGAAAGCTTTTTACAATTTTGGAAAGCTTTTACGCCAATGGTTTTTACACTTCTGGAAATGTTAATTTGACGTAATCCGGTACAGCCGGCAAAGGCATATGTACGAATCAAAGTAACATTTTGTCCCATAGTAACATTTTCCAATTTGGTTAGACCACGGAATGCAGATTTTCCAATGAAAGTAACGTTATTACCGATGGTTACATTTTTTAAGTTTGTACAGGTACGAAATGCATTGATTTTGATGCCTGTAATTTTGTAGCTTTTTCCAGCATAAGAAACGCTATTGGCTACAGTTAGGGTTTTTTTGCTCTTTGCAGCATCTGATAATCCAGTAATGTATACCTTACCACTGGTTGTTGCAGTTGCTTCTGTTACTACAATATATTGATAATTTCCAGAGGTGAAGTTTGTGCCGACTGCAACATTGGATACAACAGTACTGTCTGTCACAACTGCACTAGCGGTTGCTGCAGTGGCAGGTGTAATAGTAGCAATTGCTGTGGCAGTAGCAGTTGTAGCAGGGGTTGCAGTAGCAGTTGTTTCCGGCGTAACAGTAGTATTTGCAGCAGGGGTTGTAGTAGCAGTTGTTTCCGGCGTAACAGTAGTAGTTGTAGCAGGGGTTGTAGTGGCAGTTGTTTCCGGCGTAACAGTAGTAGTTGAAGTAGGGTTTGCAGTGGCAGTTGTTTCCGGCGTAACAGTAGTAGTTGAAGTAGGGTTTGTAGTAGCAGTTGTTTCCGGCGTTACAGTAACAGTTGAAGTAGCGGCTGTGGTAACAGTCGTTTCCGGTTTTATAGTAGTAATTGCCGTAGGGGTTGCTGTAGATGTAATCGTTTCAGTGTCTAGTGTATTTGCGTTTTCTATACTGGTTTCAGAAACCGTAGTTGGTGTTAATTCATCAGCATGAATAAGTGAAAAATTTGGTGTTTGCAATACCAATGCTGAAAGTGTTAAAAGTGAAATAATTTTTTTTGTTTGCATAATAAATGCCTCCTTTTGTGTTATAATGTGATTGATAGTTATGTTCCACTCTCATTTTTAAAGTAAACCAATATGTCAGCGTTGCTGATATCATAATAAATAAAAGTGGGGTTACTTTAAAACCCTTCGGGGTGTTGCACACAAACTGCAAAAACAGCGGTTTGGCGCTGTATGAACCATGTAGTTTATATAACACTTTCATAGTAAAGGATAAAGAGTGTAATTACATGGCAAGAAAAAGTTTATTGCGTGAAAAATGAGATATAAAATAGACTTTAATTTGACATAATTAGAGAAAAATGTCAAAGATATGTTAGTGATCAGATAGATATGACTCTTTTGCAGTCATTAGAATGCATGAAGGGAAAAGGGGAAGTATATGCTTTTATTTCAACCAAGCGAAATGCGGGTGCTGAATCAGGAAAATCAAACAGTGTTAGATTGTATGCGGGAGGCTGGTTTTATGCCTGACAGTCCTTGTGGTGGAAATGGAACTTGTGGTAAGTGCAAGGTTCAAGTTCTAGTTGGAGAAGGAAATTCTATTACACCTGAGGAAAAGATGGTTTTGTCCAAGAAAGAATTGGAAGAAGGTTGGCGTTTGGCTTGTAAATTGCTTCCCAAAAGAGCATATCAAACAATGGAGATATTTGTTCCGCAAATGTTAGAAGAGAATAAAGGGCAGCAGGACCCAAATGTAGAGAAGCAGGTCAGTTTACAATCTGAGGATCGGAGAAAAGCATCCGTAAAAGATGAAATGTTAGAATGGTATACAGCCTTTGGTAAGAAGTGGCTTGCAGCGGAGAAAACAAAGGATGTACACCAAGCAGATCGGCAAGGCGTTTTTTATGGGATTGCAGTAGATTTGGGAACCACCAATTTAGAATTGTTATTATGGGATCGGACACATGGTACTTGTTTGCAACGTTGTGTATGTGAAAACAGACAAAGACAATTTGGTAGTGATGTGGTTTCCAGGTTGACTTATAGTTCCTCTCCAGATGGCTTTCGTGAAATGTGTAATTGTTTGCAGACACAGGTTTTTGAAGAAATCAAATGTTTATTGGGGCAAGCGCAGGTGCTGGAATTAAAAAAGCTAGATGCAGTAATCAACAGCAGGGATACAAAAAAAATCCCTGTGTATGTAACAGGAAATGCTGTGATGATGCATTTTTTTGCAGGGCAATCGATTGATTCTTTGTTGAAAGCACCTTATCATAGTGATTTTACCAGGGAAATGGTAATGGAAGGAGAAGAAATTGGATTGCCGATGGTGACCTTATATCTGTTACCGAATATAGAAAGTTTTGTTGGAGCAGATACCCTGGCGATTTTATATGGATTGGTTTCAGGCGCATTGGAGGTAAAGCCGGAAACAGATACCTTGGGAGTGGATATTGGAACCAATGGTGAGATTTTTTTGATGAAGGGGGATTCTATTTTTGTCACTTCTACGGCAGCAGGACCTGCATTTGAAGGGGCTTCTATTTCCTGTGGCATGGCTGCAAAAACGGGAGCTATTATTGGGGTGCAAGATACACCATCTTCTCAGGAAAGTGTCTATAGTACTATAGGGGGAAGAAATGTCTGGCTGGATATTATGGGTGGAAAATCTGCAGAGGGGATTTGTGGTTCTGGTTTGATATCCCTGGTTGGATTTTTATATGAAAAAGAATGGATGGATGCCACAGGACTTCTGTTAAAGGGGCAGGAAGGCAAAACAGGAAAAACACTTGCTATTATGAAAAGGCAAGAGAGAGACTTGGTTTTAGAGCAGAGAGATATTCGAGAGTTGCAAATGGCTAAGGCTGCCATTGCAACAGGAATTGAATGTTTGCTGGAGGCCAGTCACACAAAATTAGAAGAGGTGTCTCAGTGTATTTTGGCAGGTGCCTTTGGAACCCATTTAGATGTTCATGCGGGAAAAACAATCGGGCTTTTGCCTAATATAGAAAATAGAAAAATGATTCCAGTTGGAAATGCAGCTTTATTGGGAGCAAGTAAACGCTTGTGGGACTGTAATGGAGCAGAAAGTATGCGGAAAATCCAAGAAAGAATTATACACGTGCCATTAGCGGATACAGCGCATTTTCAAGAGCAATTCATCAAACACATTTCTTTTCCAAAATGATAAAAGCCAAAAACTAAAAAAGACATATATAGCATGTTTGAATATGGGGCTGTCGCAAGAAGAAGGCAAGACACATAATAAAGTATAGCATTTGTAAATGATGCACTATATTTTGTGATGTTTTCTTCGTGTGACAGCCCCATAGATTTTATTTATTTTTCGGAATCGTAGCTGTGAAGGTTATGCCGTTATTTTCCTGTTTGGCTTCTAAAATTCCACCTAATTGTGTGGTGATTTTTTTTGCTATGGACAGACCAATGCCATGACCGCCGGTTTGAGAGGTTCTGGAATGATCTGGCCGGTAAAAGCGGTCAAAAAGTCGTTCACAGTCAAAAGGTTCTGGAAGGTCGGCAGTGTTGTGTATTTTAAATATGACATTTTTTCTTGTGACAATGAGGGAAGAAGAAATTTCACCCTGTTCTGTTACATATTTTGAGGCATTTTCTAATAGTACGGAAAATAGTTGTGTCACATGTTCTTTACTCGTGTAAATCGGACAGGTTTCTAGAAAATCTGTGGTTACGCTTGCAGATTTCTGCTCAATTACGCCAGACAAAGCGGTGAGGGTTGTAGTGGCGATTTGTGTCAAATCAACGGTTTCGTAAAGGAGCTGCTGATCCATTTCTTCTAATTTTGAGAGGGCGAGTAGCTGGTTGATGAGTTCTCCCATACGTGTACACTGGGTTACAATATTTTCGGTCCAAGGACTTTTTCCGGATTTGTATTCTAACACCTGTGCATTGGAGGAAATGATAGACAAAGGTGTCTTTAACTCGTGACTGGCATCTGTAATAAATTGCTTTTGTCGCTTGTTATTTTCTGCAAAAGGACGTAAAACTTTTTTGGAAAACAAAGCAAAAATAAGGGTAATCAATAGGGTAAAAATAAGGGTAATCAATAGTAAGCTAATCATGGTTCCATGTAGGAAAAATAAATTTTCACGACAATCCAAAAAAATAATCGTGGTTTCGTCGGTTTCTGCATTTTGCAGTATGCGATAGCGGTAGGAGTGCCAATAACCTACAGTATTTTTCTTTTTTATGACACTTTTTGCCATTTCGTATGCATCGTCAGCATCCACAGAGGCAATGTGTGTTAAATTTGGGCTCTCAGTTAATGTTAAGTCTTCGTTTAGTACAACTGTAAAATATCTGGTTCGATAGGTGGATTCTTCGTTTAGATGCATAGAGTAAGGTGAGTAGGTGCGTGTAGTATCATTTTCGTAGTTTTTGAAGATTGGAAAAGTACCATCATTTTCTGCGATTAAGTTTGTCACACCATCTGCCTGTGCAATATAAAAAAAGGATAGGGTACTATAAAAAATTATGGAGATGGTAGATAGCACCAAGGCAGCAGAAATGAAAGCGGTACGTACTAATTTTATTTGTAAATTTTTCATATGAACGCCCTCCTTTGCTAAGTCTGCATAGTGATTGCCGTCGGAAAAGGCGCCTTTCCATAAGGAAAGCATTATACCAGACGGGAATCTGCAGATTGGAGAATATAGCCTTCTTTGGTTGGTTGAATGGTGCAATCGCTATGGATTTGTTTGAGTTTGTTTTGTAGGTAGGATATGTATAAGGTCAAAGTAGATGGGTCGGTGTTGGCATCCCAAACATTCTCTAATAAATAGCGGGAAGAGTGGGCTATATTGGTTTGTTTTAATAAAAGTGTTAATAATTGCGCTTCTTTTGAACTGAGACGTAAACTTCCTGCAATGGATTGTAGCTCAGCAGTTTGACAGTTGAGCTGCACATTCCCATAGGATAGGGTGGTCTCTTTATAGGTATTTGCGCGACGGAGCAGTACCTGAATTCGCGTTACAAATTCCCCCATGTCAAAAGGTTTGCCAATGTAATCATCTGCACCACAGGACAAACCATGTATGCGGTCTTCGGTTTCGTTTTTGGCAGTTAAGAGCAATACAGGGGTGTAAATTCCTTTTTCTCGTATTTTTTCTACCACTTCTATACCGCTTAGTTTTGGCATCATAATATCTAAAATAATTGCATCGTAGGTATTTTGGTAAATGGCCTGCAAAGCTGCTTCACCATCGTATACCGCATCTACAATAAAATTTTCCATTTTTAAAATTTCTGTTACTGCCATAGATAATGACAATTCGTCTTCAGCATAAAGTAATTTCATACAAATCTCCTTTTGGTTTGTGTTTCATTTATCTATCTCGGAATTCTGCTATAAAAAGATTTCGAGAGAATCATTTCCGACTTAGGGAGGTTTCATGTTTCTGATGGATCTGCTCCCGGATGGTTTGCATGGTTAAATCTGTGGAAGCCATCTCATCTGCACAACGTTTTAATTCTGAAATCAATAAGGCAGCGTTAGGAATATTTTTTTGTATTTCATTTGGTGTTCCAAACTTGCCCAACAATCCATGGCGATGGTTCGTAATTGAATCTCTGCCTGGATGGCTTGTAGTGTGCTATGAGCGGAAAATGGTATTTCAATGATAATATGTAAACTGCGATATCCATTTTCTTTTGGCATGGCAATGTAGTCTTTTTCTTTGATTACTTTCCATTTCTGACAGTTTCTAAGTACTTCTTGAATCTTGTAAACATCACCTACAAAATGGGTAACCAAGCGGATGCCAATGGTATCTGCAGTATGGGTGAGAGCAGTGGTGGCATCGGTAGGCAGATTCTTTTTTCGTAATTTTTCCTGCATACTTTCAGGTGACTTTATTCTACTTAATATATGTTCAACAATGGTTTCATCCTGGTTTTCGTTTAATGGTTGCAGCAATTGTTCCAGTGTGGCTAAAATCTCTGTTTCACATTGCTTTAAGGGTTCCAGGTATGCACCATAATAGTTTGCTTCTGTATCGGACAAGTTATTCGCCCCCCTTTACATATAAAATGTTCTCTCGGGATCTCCTTTATACCATAATTTCAGCTATATTTTCCTTGGATTTTCTCCATTTCCTCGTCGTACACACTGTGTACGCACTGCGGGAATGTCGTTATCCAAGAAAAATCTATCTCGAAATTCTTGTATAAAAAGACTCCGAGAGAACATATAAAAAGATTCTGAAAATACATATGATGTGTTTTATGTAAAATATTGTTTCATTTTCATTATAAACCTACTACTAATATATCGTAAATATGTGAAAAATTTGTGGAAATAAAAGGGATATACAGTAAATATTCCACTTTTCATGGGACAGATTCCTTATTTTATTTGCACTATTGATGAAGATTAAAATATCTGTTTGTGGCAGATAGGTATAAAGACAAACGCTCCTTATTGCTTATAGCAATAAGGGGTGTTTTTTGCTTTATGGAAAGTTCGTCCTATAGCGCAAAAGATTCTAGTAGAATGCGGACAAAGGTGTGAGAGGGAGCTGCAAAAAGCAGTCACCACATATTATGCGCATAAAGTGTCCTACACCCTTCAAAAATTGAGAGGATAGGGGAATGGAAGTGGGTTTGCCCACTTTATTCTAAATGGGAAATAGACTTGTAATCCCTTTTGAGATAGTATATCATAAGAAAGTGTGGAATGGTGTTTGGAGTCTATTTAGAAGCCGGTTCCACGAACGTGGCATAGTAGAAGGGAGCTAGAAGATGCAAAAGAGAAATAATGAAAATACGCTTTTATGGGGAGGTATGTTTTTAACTTTAGGTATTTTATTGGTGGGAAATATCGGGGGATTTTGGTATGTGGATGTTCCATATCTTTTATTTTATAAGGGATTTTGGACCATTTTTGTTTTATTGCCTTGTGTGGTTTCTATCGTAAAAGATGGACCACATTTGGCAACCATTACTGCTATTGTTGTGAGTGGTATGATTTTGATGGCTAAGTTAGGGTATCTGGATTTTCGAACTTTTCGACGTATGTTATTGCCAATTTTATTGATTATTGTGGGAATGTCATTTTTTATTGGGTATTTTTTTTCACCGGCAGAGGAAGAAGGAGAGGAAGAGAATGCAGAGCAAGAGGAAAGTGCAGTACAGTCTGCTTCCGGTGAAAATGCTTCTGTAATTCCAAATGGAGAAGCTGCCGGCAGGGTGGAAGCTGCCACTAACCAAAGTGGAGAAACTGCATTTACCCCAAATGGAGAAGATGTCGGCAGGGTAGAAGCTGCAAGCCTTCAGAGTGGAGAAGTTGCTTATCAAGAAGTATTTGGGGGACAAAATGGTGCGCCTGTGTATCATCCTATGCACCAAGCTGCAGTTGTACAAAATCCAGAAAGAGCCATTTGGTATGATAGTTTACCAAATACTTATGAAAAAGCAGTATCTACATTTTCGTGTGCTTTTGTGGGTAAATCTGTCAATTATGACAATCGAATATTTGGTGGCTGTAAATTACAATCTGTATTGGGGGAATTACACTTAAATATTTCCCAAGCAAAATTGGCTGCAAAGAATATTTCCATTTCATGTCAGGCTATGATTGGAAATGTGGATATTCATTTACCGGAGGAATGTAATGTTTGTGTTACCGGGACACCGGTTTTAGGTGGTCTACACAATTATAGAAAGCAGACAAGTACAAAAGAAAACTTGCCTACCATTACCATTGATGTGACTTGTATTTTAGGAGGTGTAGATATACGATGAGCAGTTTGCAAAATATTATCAAACAGTTAATTACAGTTTGTGTCGTTACAGTTAGTATTTGTGCAGTAGCGATTGTGATTGAATTGGGCATATTTATTTCGGATTGGATGCATGCGGAACACAATTTTAATCTTTCTTTGCCTTGGTCCCATCATAAACAAACGAACATCGTGGAAGGCAGTTTGACTGCCTATGCCGGCGTGACAGATGTGGTTTTAAATTGTGGCAATTATGATGTTACCATTTCTCAATCTAAAAATGTGAAAGATGTTTCTGTATCTTATGAACGAAATGTTGGTCGTGTGTCTGTAAAACAGGATGGCACTACCTTGTATATCAATCAAAAACGTTCCTATCATTTATATGAATTACTAGAGAAAAAGGAAAAGAAATATGTAACCCCAGGGGTCATTTCTATTTCAATTCCTGCCAATACTAGTCTGTCTTCTGTGTCTCTTAAGATGGGAAATGGTACAGCTACCCTACATCCTTGTTCGGTAGATTCCCTTACCATTGTGAATGATTCCGGTATTTTACATGCAAATGGAATCTATGCGAAAGAGACGGATTTACAGGCAAATTCGGGTAAGATGACCTTATCGGATGTGAATTTTGAAGTGTTAGCTATGAAAAGCAAATATGGAGATGTGTATTTTTCCGGAAATGTGAATAATAGTGCCAATTTGGAGGTTGGTACGGGAGAAGCTTCTTTCTTATTTTATTCTCCGCGCTCCTATTATGATTTACAATTGAAAAAGGGAAAAGGGAATATAAAAATTGATGGTGAAGATTATGAAAATGTACCATTGTCCAGTGAAGGAACCCATTCCATTGCCTTAAAAAATGGAAGTGGTAATTGTACCCTTTCTTTCCAAGAACCATAAAATGTAGGTTTTAACCCCATTGAGGCAGGCTTGTGATAAGGCTTCTTCGATGGAGAAAAAATAAGCAAAGGACGTGACAGTGTCAGTTATGGAATACGGTTTGTGATAAGGTTTCTTTGATGGAGAAAAATAGAATATTTGTGGTAACAGGGCAACCTTCGGCTGAACGGTTATGCTTTATGGTACGTATAGAAAGGGGCTGTCGCAGGAAGAAGACAAGACACTTAATATAGTATAGCATTTGTAAATGCTCTACTATATTTTGTGATGTTTTTCTTTGTGCGACAGCCCTTTTGTTTCTGTTTAAGCGCTTTACATATTTTTCTTGCATTTGGGGATAGTAAGTGTAAAGCCTTGTTGCATAGGTATTACTTGGCATGGGAACCGTAGTAAAAGGGGGTATAGGATGAAGTTACAGGCAACTAGTTTTGAGCATAATAAGGCAATTTTACAAGAATATTTTAGAATTGATGTCAATTTTGATATGAAATGCAGGGAATTTATAATTGGGGATAAGAAGGCTTGCATTTATTTTATCAATGGCTTTGTAAAAGATGAGGGATTGCAAAGATTAATGGAATTTTTGGCAAATATAAAATCTAAAAATATGCCTGCCAATGCAGAATTATTTTTGCAGGAATTGTTGCCTTATGGGGAGGTGGATGTGACAGACTGTCTGCATATATTGGCAAATCGTTTGCTGGCGGGGATTACCTTTCTTTTGATTGAGGGATATGATACAGCAATTACTGTGGATTGCAGAGAGTATCCTTCCAGAGGGGTAGAGGAATCGGAAAAAGATAAGGTTATGCGTGGCTCCAGAGACGGTTTTGTAGAAACGCTGGTTTCCAATACTGCCTTAATACGAAGAAGAATTCGGGATACCAATTTAACCATGGAACATTTTACCATTGGAAAAATGTCTAAAACAGATGTGGTTATGAGTTATTTGAAGGGAAGGGTAGACCAGGATATGCTGCGAAAACTTCGTAGACAGTTGTCAGAAATTGAAATTGATTCTTTGACTATGAATCAGGAAAGTTTGGCGGAATGTTTATTTCATAAACCTTGGATCAATCCTTTCCCGAAATTTAAATTTTCTGAAAGACCGGATACTACAGCGGCGGCAATTTTAGAAGGAAATATTGTAATCTTGGTAGATAATTCTCCGGCAGCTATGATTTTGCCAATTTCTATTTTTGATATTATTGAGGAGGCAGATGATTATTATTTTCCACCGGTAACGGGAACCTATTTGCGCTTTTCCAGAACGATTATCAATATTACAGCATTGATTTTAACACCATTATTTTTATTATTTGTCAATCATACCCAATGGATTCCGGATAGTCTTTCTTTTATTACTTTTCAGGAACGTGTACATGTGCCGCCGTTTTTTCAGTTTTTGATACTGGAGTTTGCCATTGATGGTCTGCGGTTGGCAGCGTTGAATACGCCCAGCAATTTGAGTACTCCTTTAAGTGTGGTGGCAGGTATTGTGCTGGGGGATTTTACAGTCAGTTCTGGCTGGTTTAATGCAGAATGTATGCTGTACATGTCTTTTGTAGCTATTGCTACCTATTCCCAAGCGAGTTTTGAACTTGGCTATGCTTTGAAATTTATGCGATTACTCTTATTGACGGCAGTCCAGTTATTTGGCTTGTATGGGTTTGTGGCGGGACTTATTTTTGTCTTGCTTGTGATGGTAAAAAATCGTACGTTAGCTGGAAAAAGTTATCTGTATCCATTGATTCCTTTTCATTGGTCAAATGTTTTAAGACGGTTTTTTCGCGTAAGTGTACCGACAAATGAGAAAGTTGTAAAAAATAAAAACTGGGAATAAAGTGACCAGCCATTCTTTTGTTCGTTTCTCTTTGTTGCTCTGGTACTTTATGAATGATTCGGTTGAATGGTTACTTCAGTGGTCTTGCTCATATGGGAAAAAGGTGGTTTTTCTTTTGTATTTGTGATAAAATAGTAAGTAGGGACATGGGGTACCTGTGATTGCAGTATGGGAACGGTTTGATTTGCAGTTATAAATGTTACGTGATATTTGCAAATGGTGCCCATACATACATAAGATTAGGGGGATTGATTATGAATAGGGAACAAAAATGTATTATTTTATCATCTTTATTAGCAGGACTAGTTGTTGGAAATGGATATACCATTATGGTCTATCCAAAAGAAAAAATGCTTATTCTTGGTGGTATATTTCTTTTGGTCCTTACAGTTGGATTGTTAATGGATAATTTTATCACTATGAAGAAGGAAGAAATGCAAGCGCAATTACGTTCCAATGAGGAAGAAAAGAAATGGTTATTGGAGCAGATTGCGAATCAATGGAAGCAAGAGGAACCGAAGGAAGAGCCGGTAATTTTTGATGAAATGT
Organism: Lachnospiraceae bacterium; assembly: GCA_017393285.1. Taxonomy (GTDB): domain Bacteria; phylum Bacillota; class Clostridia; order Lachnospirales; family Lachnospiraceae; genus CAG-411. The sequence continues at coordinate 588 of JAFORL010000028.1, read as the reverse complement.
TAAATACCCAAAAGGGACTTTATGTTGCCATTCAAAAACAGACAAAAGCCTTGCAAGCTGCAATGGAGCAAGTGTCTGGACAAATTGGAACAATTTCTGAAGAAATGCATCAAATTGCAGATCGAAATGCAAAAATTGGTGTGAAGTATAATAAAGAAAATACAAAATCTTTGATGGTATTCCAACAGAAAGCCTTTGATAATGTTACATTGGGAATGGAAGAAACGGTGCGTCAGTATGTGGAGTGTAGCGATAAAATGATTGCTGCAATGGAAACTTGTCTGAAAAACTTAGAAGTGCATGCAGTGCCAATGCAAAGCGCTGAAACATTGCAATCAGTACCTGTGGCAGAGATAATGCCAGAACCGGAAATGGCAATAGAGGCAGAAGCAGTGGCAGAGCCGGAAGTAGCACCAGAGGCAGAAGCGATGGCAGAACCGGAAGTAGCATTAGAGGCGGAAGCAGAGGCAGAGCCAGAAGTAGTATTAGAGGCAGAAGCAATGGCAGAACCAGAAGTGGCATTAGAGGCAGAAGCAATGGCAGAACCGGAAGTGGCATTAGAGGCAGAAGTAGTGGCAGAGCCGGAAG
>JAFORL010000027.1 GCA_017393285.1 Lachnospiraceae bacterium | reverse complement strand
GTCCTCTTCCACGATCAGCTGGTAAGCATTGAGAAGAAGGTGTACATCTTACTGAACAAGCCCAAGGACTATGTCACCACCAGCGACGACCCTCAGCAGCGTAAGACGGTGATGGACCTGGTGAAGGGTGCCTGCCCTGAGCGCATCTATCCTGTAGGGCGTCTGGACCGCAACACTTCCGGTGGCTTTAGACAGAGGTGACAAGTAGGAAGGGTTCTTATTACATTAGGGAATATATTTTGTTATGGGGATAACAAAATATAAGAAAAGGATGGTACAGGTGTAGTGTCTGTACTGCTTAGAAAGGGGAAGATAATATGTGGAAGCGCAAGCGAGAAAGTGGAGATTCATTGGAAAGGGGGAGCCTGGGAAAACAGATTCAAGGTGAAATTAAGAGCGTAACCCATAAGGTAGTGCTGATTGTGTGTTTGGAGTTTGCGTTTGTAGCACTTTGTCTGGCATATATGTATGATGCAGAAGGGGCAAAAAGACATACGGAGGAGGCTATTTCGTGTGTAGATCAGCAAATGGACGAAAAGATAAAGATGGTTGATACCATGGCAGCTGCCATCAATAGTGGTACCATTGAAAAGAAGGAAGATGTACTCAAGTTTGTGGATAGTATGGCAGAGAAAGATGATCAAGTTTCTGCTGTATATAGTTGTTATGATGAAAATATTACAATTATGAGTGGTGGTTGGGAACCACCGGCAGATTTTGTCGTGACAGAGCGAGAATGGTATAAGGGAGCAGTAGCAGAACCGGACGTTGTCTTTGTATCGGAACCATATGTGGATGAGCAAACCGGGCAAATATGTATTACCTTGGCAAAACGTACCTACAAAGATGGGAAAGCTTTTGGTGTAGTGGGTATGGATATGTACATGGATGGTTTGGTAAGCCTAATCAAAGAAACTTACCACGGTAATAATTACGCGTTTCTTGTATCTGCCAATGATACGGTATTAGTACATCCGAACGAAAAGTATACCTTAAGTATTGAAAATTCTAAGAAATTAAAAGAAGTCAATCATGGATTTTATACATCTGTTGTAAGTGAGAAATTAAAGACACATTTAAGGTTGGATTATAAAGGTGGATTTAAGTTTATGACTGGTACGACTTCTGATGTGAGTGGTTGGAAAATCATATATGTCAAATCTACATTTAAGATTATATTATGGTTTATGTTTATTGCTATCTTGGTAGTGCTTATCTATACCATTACATCTAACCTTGCTGCAGGATTAGCCATTAAACGGGTAGCACATTTGTTTGTTCCTTTGTCTTCTATTTCAAACAAGGTAACCTCCATTGCCAGTGGTGATTTATCAATAGATTTTGATGAAGAAAAGAATTCCACAGAAGTGGAGCAATTGATTGATAACTTAAATGGAACTGTAGAAAGTATGCGTAACTACATAGGTAGAATTTCTGATACCGTTGAAGCAATTTCGGACAAGGATCTTACCGTTTTGATTGAAGGGGACTTCCAAGGGGATTATGTCAGTATCAAAGAAAGTTTAGATCAAATTTTGAACAGTTTGAATCAATCTTTTGGCCAGATTAATCGGGAAGCAGATACCGTATTGGAATATGCAGAACAGTTGGAAAATACGACAGAGAATGTAGCACAGAGTTCTACAGAACAGAATGCATCTGTAAGTTCAGTTGTTACAGAGATGGATGCTTTGAATGACCAGACTAGAAGAATTAATAAAAGTGCACAACATGTATTGGAAAATGCAGAGATTACCAATCAACATATGATAACAGGAGCAGATGAGATGACTGACTTGGTTAATGCCATGGAACGCATTGAAAATTGTTACCAACAGATATCAGATTTTGTTATGGAAATTAATAATATTGCAGAGGAAACCAATTTATTGTCTTTGAACGCCTCCATAGAGGCCGCCAGAGCAGGAGAAGCAGGACGTGGATTTGCTGTGGTTGCAGGTGAAATTAGTACCTTAGCAGAATCTAGTGCCAGAGCCAGTGAGAATATTAGCAGTCTGATTGCAGATACAGCTGCTGCAGTATCTCATGGAAAGAGATTGGTGGATACTACAGCTTCTTCCATTGGACAGGGAAGAGATGATTCAATCAAGACCAAAGAATATGTCAATGAAATTGTTAAATTTGTACAGAAACAGCAGGTTGCTATTGAAAATATCAATAAAAACTTGAAAAATATTGCGGTTAAGGTAGAAAGTAATGCGGCAAGTGCAGAGGAAAATACAGCCATTAGTCAACAGTTGGGAGAGAGTGCAAAGAACTTAAAAGAGACAGTGGGGGCTTTTCGTCTCAAATAGTATCAAAGTCAACAGATTTGATTATTTCGCAGGCACTATAATGTTTGAGAATTATGTTTCTTATATCCTTAACCAATATGAATCATGGAAAAGGTTGAAATCTAGCAGATGGACTAAAAGAAAGCAACATAGGGATAAAATGACAGAATGGGGGATTTTATTATGAGCGGTTTAAAGAAAAACTTACACAGCATGAGAACAAAGATTTTGGGCATATTTGCCATTGTATTATTGGTGATTGTAGGTATGTTAGTTACCAGTATGGGTATAGATTTTAAGAATAGCGTAAATACAGCTGTAAAGAACAACATGTTTGATTTGTGTAAATTCGAAGGGGAAAGCATGGATCGTACCTTAGAAAATACAAAAGCAGAAGATTTAAAAGTAGATCAGTTACAGATTATGTTTCAAGATGGAAAGGTAACGGGTATTGACTCTAGTTATACCTATTACGTAGGAAGTGATGGGACCATGCTCTACCATCCAACCGCAGATAAGATTGGTTCTTCTGTAGAAAATAGCGTTGTATTAGATTTGATAAGTCGTTTGAAAGCGGGAGAGAAAATCCAACCGGAAGTGGTAGAATATGAATTCAAAGGTACAGTGAAATTGGCAGGTTATTATGTATGTAGTGACAATTCTATTGTTGTATTGGGTGCGGATAAGTCAGAGGTAATTGCTGCAGGTAATAAAGCGATGCAAAAAGCAATCTTCCTTGGTTTGATTTGTTTTATACTTGCTATGGTATTGGGATCTGTGGTGTTGATGAAGATTTTAAAACCAATGCGTGTTTGTGCCGATTCGATTCAATCATTATCAGAATTGGATATTCGTTCCTCTGAAGAATTGAAGCAAGCAGCACGTAGAAAAGATGAGTTTGGTATTATTTCAGCAGCAATTTTACATTTGACAGAAAACTTGTCAGAAGTTTTGAAGGAAGTAGGAATCGCTTCTAAAAGCTTAAATGAAAAGAGTGTTTCACTGCTAGAATTGGCAGGGGAGGTAAAAGAGCATTCAGAGAATAATGCAGCTACTTCTGAAGAATTGGCTGCCAGCATGGAAGAAACTTCTGTTGCGGTGGAAGATGTAAATGACAACGTAACTTCTATTAATACGAATGTAGAAAGCATTACAACCAATATTCAGCAAGCGAATGATATGGCAAAAGAAATTATTGTAAGAGCGAAAAAATTAAAGGTGCAGACTGCTGATGCAAAGGAACAAACACAAAAAATGTCACAAAACATACAAAAAGAGTCCGATATGGCATTGGAAAAGTCTAAGTCAGTAGAGAAAATTGAAAGTCTTACAGAAGCAATTAGAAGTATTGCAGAACAGACCAGCTTATTGTCTTTGAATGCCTCCATAGAGGCTGCCAGAGCAGGAGAAAGCGGAAAAGGCTTTGCAGTTGTTGCAAGTGAAATTTCTACTTTGGCAGGTCAAACTACACAAACAGTTGAGGATATTTCTGGCATTGTTGTAGAAGTACAAGATGCAGTGAAGGAAATGACAAATTGTTTGGATCAAACCATTCGTTTCTTGGTTGAAAATGTATCGAAGGATTATGAAAATTTCATTGATGTAAGTAGCCAGTATGATAAGGATGCGAAATATTTTTCTGATGTAACGGAACATGTCAGTGATTCCATCCAACAATTATCTACCGCAACCTCTCAGATTGTGAAGGCAATGCAGGAGATTAACATATCTGTAGGAGAAGCCACCAACGGTATTACAGATATTGCAGAACGTACAACAGATATAGCTGGTATTTCTTTGACAAATCAGGAAGAAATTCATAGAAATAAAGAAATGGCAGGCACATTGCAAGCATGTGTAGATAAATTTATAACGGAATAAAGATAGGTAGAGTAGAAGAAAAGCATTGCAGCTTAGTTTGTTGCAATGCTTTTCGATTTTTTATGGCATAAATGCAGGTTCTATGATACAATGAGAGTAAAATTTTGGGTGTGATGGTTTGGGCATGTAATGGATAGTAGCAAGCTCCGCCTTAATAAGAACTACAAATGCTTTCATTTTTTAGAGGTGAAGAAAATGGATAAAGAGATTTATAATTTGATTAGAAACCATGGAAAAGAATTGATGCAATCAGAAGGTATGCAGTCCCAAAAGGAACATATGCAACATGGAACTATTTCTGTGTATCAGCATTGTTTTGCAGTGGCATATACCAGTTTATATCTTGCCAAGTGTCTGCATATAGCTGTGGATCAGGAGCAAATGCTTCGAGGTGCCTTATTGCATGATTATTTTTTATATGATTGGCATGTACCAGATGAAAGTCATAAATGGCATGGATATAGTCATGCAGCAGTAGCGTTAGAAAATGCTGCAAGAGATTTTGAATTGCAAAAGATAGAAAAAGATATCATAGAAAAACATATGTTTCCTTTGAACTTAACAAAGATACCGAAATATAGGGAAAGTGTACTTGTGTGTATTGCCGATAAAATTTGTGCAACGAGGGAAACCTTGTTTTGCAGAAATAATAAAAAACAAAAGCATAGAGAAGGCATAAGATGGAATGTGGAATAAAAATCATCAATCGTTTTGATTAAATATAATCATTTACAATCAGGGAAAGTGTGGTAAAATAATATCATATCTATTGATGAAATTTAATATAATATAGAATGCCTTATGAAAGTAAGTGAGAAGCCTTTAGATTGGTTTTGATATGCATGACGCAGATTGTTGGCATTTGTGCTGGTTTCGCAGGTTCCCCAATTTATGAAGGGATTACAGGCGATAGATATGGAAAAATCTATAATCATTTAGTTATTGAGTGGAAGGAATACTGCTTTTCGCAATTGGGAAAGAATTTGTAGAATAGAAAGAAGGATGAGTATGAAGAACGCAGAAAAATATATGAAACAATATTTTATGCCACCAGAACTGGATTTAGAGTGGGCAAAGAAGGATTATATTGAAAAGGCACCTATTTGGTGTTCAGTTGATTTACGTGATGGAAACCAAGCCTTGATTGAACCTATGGGATTAGAGGAGAAGATTGAATTCTTCCAAATGTTAGTAGACATTGGATTTAAAGAAATTGAAGTGGGATTTCCAGCAGCATCAGAGACAGAGTTTGATTTTATGCGTGCCTTGATTGAACGTGAGATGATACCGGAAGATGTGACAGTACAGGTTTTGACCCAAGCGAGAGAGCATATCATCAAGAAGACTTTTGAAGCGGTAAAGGGTGCGCCACATGCGGTAATCCATTTGTACAACTCTACTTCCGTGGCACAGCGTGAGCAGGTGTTTAAGAAGGATAAAGAGCAAATCAAACAGTTGGCCATTGATGGTGCCAAGTTATTGAAACAGTTAGCAGAGGAGACAGATGGAGATTTTTCTTTTGAATACAGTCCGGAAAGTTTTCATGGAACAGAAGTGGAATATGCTTTGGAGGTTTGTAATGCAGTATTGGATGTTTGGCAGCCAACAGCCGAGAAGAAGGCGATTATTAACATTCCGGCTACGGTAGAGACGGCTATGCCACACATATTTGCTTCGCAAATTGCATATTTGAGTAAGCGTTTTCATAATCGAGAAAATGTCATTTTGAGTTTACATCCACATAATGATAGAGGTTGTGGCGTTGCAGACGCTGAGTTAGGTATTTTGGCAGGTGCAGATCGAATTGAAGGTACCTTATTTGGCAACGGAGAGCGTACAGGTAATGTGGATATTGTAACCTTAGCTATGAATATGTATGCACATGGCATAGATCCAAAGTTGGAGTTTGGTAATATGCCAGAGATTCGTGCTTTGTATGAAAGAGTAACCCGCATGGAAGTACATGAGCGTCAACCATATGCCGGAGATTTGGTGTTTTCAGCTTTCTCTGGTTCCCATCAGGATGCGATTGCAAAAGGTATGGCAATGCGTAAAGAAAATAAGGATAAGAAGTGGACAGTTCCATATTTGCCAATTGATCCGGTAGATGTGGGCAGAACTTACGATGCAGATGTCATTCGTATCAACAGCCAGTCTGGTAAAGGTGGCATTGCTTATATTTTGAAGGAGAACTTTTCTATTCATGTGCCAGAAAAGATGAGAGAGGCAGTTGGATATACGGTAAAACAAGTATCAGACGAAGAACACAAGGAATTATCTCCACAATGGGTATACGAAATTTTTGAAGAGAATTTTGTTCATTATACACCAAATTTTGATATTACAGAATGTCATTTTAGACAGGACAATGGTATTATGGCAGAAGCTACGATTACAAAGGGTGAGAAGAAAACCATTGTAGATGCCAACGGAAATGGTAGATTGGATGCAGTCAGCAATACCATCAAACAATATTTCGGAATTAGTTATGAGTTGATGTCTTATGAAGAACATGCTTTATCCAGAGGTTCGTCTTCTAAGGCAATGGCCTATGTGGGAATCAATTGCAATGGTCAGGCTTATTGGGGTGCTGGCATTGATGAGGATATTATCAAGGCATCTATTCATGCATTGGTAGTCGCGGTTAATAAATTACCACAGTTAGAAAGCGCAGATGGGGATAAGGATGATCGTTTGATTCAAATGATTAACTATATTCAAAACAACTTCCAAAATGTTACCTTGGAAAGTATGGCAGAGGAATTTCATTTGTCTACTCCATACTTATCAAAATACATTAAGGATAAATCTGGCAAGACTTTTGGTGCGCATGTAGCTGCTGTGCGTATGAAGAAAGCAAAAACCTTATTAAAGAATGGAAATATGACTGTAGAAAATATTTCGTTTGCAGTCGGTTATCCAAATGTAGAGCATTTTATTCGAGTCTTTAAGAAAGAATTTAATATGACACCTACACAATATAGAAATGCAAATCAGTAATAGACACTTAGCAAAGAAAAATGTGTAATTCTTTTGTTGGTGGATATAAATCAGGTCAGTGTCGCGAAAACAGCGACTCTGACCTGATTTTATTTGAATTTAATTTTCAATATGTTTCAAGCATTCTGCTGGTACATAGTCAGTGGTAAATTCATTGACATCATTCAAAATATTGATTTTATGCCCGAGACTGATTAAATGTGAGGTATTGATTTGTAAACAACATGTCTTGCCGGAAACAAGCAATCTTTTTCCCCAATTAGTATTGTTTGTCATATATACCGAGTCAAAACCCCCTGCTCGTCCTCCATTCGGAAGTAGTCCTTTTTTTAAGATGCTTTCCAAATTTTCAGTTTCCGTATAATGGTACATTGTTGGATATGGTTCTGTCAGTTGGGCAATAACACGCTGTTTGCCTATGTTTTTGGTGCCAATAAAGAAAATTGCTACAACACGAAGGGTTTGCTTCAATCCAAGTTTCTTGCCGTATTTATAGTATGTAAAACTTGAGGCAAAATCATGCCATAGAAAGCCACCTGGAATTCTTACCATGATATGATTAATAAGTTTATTAATGTGTGTATGTGTCTTGTTTTTTGGCATGTTTTCTACCTCTCTTTCAGAATTATTTTGCCTTAGACGAAATCATGGATAGCAATCTCATAGGAAAGCCTCTCTTTGTCTGTATATGTTGGATAAACCATATACTTTGCTACACGTTTATCACTTACCCACTTCCAAACAGCATTCGCAATTGTCATCAGGTGTAACAGTAAATGCGCAGTCTTAAGCTCATAATTATGTGCTTCCATTTCATCACTCTCCATCTGTGCATCGGCTTCCAATCTGTGGCGTTGACTCACTGTTTTAACACTATTATTTCTTTGCCACAATTAGATATCTGTGAATTGTTCTTTCTACAAAGTTGTCGCTGTCTTTTTTTCGCCTACTTGGACAATAAACATACCGTCTCAACTATACTTTCGTTGTCCCAATCAAGTTCATATACTTCCTGATCATTGAAAAATACAGGAAACCGGAACTTGAGACTTCTTAAAATCCTGCCATCCTCTTGTTCTGCCTCATAGATATTTACTTCCTCGAGGAAGCTTTTCATAAATGTCTTCTTCTCCATATCCGTAAATCTGTCATACAGCTTATCAAAGAATAGTAAGAACTGATACACATTATCACCGGATATTTTCTCCTGTTTAATATTATACAGCCTTGTCTCCACCGCTTCAATGGAAGTTTCAATTTTCTCTATCTCATCATAGAACTTGTCCAGCCTAACTTGCATATCTTCGTATTTCTTATCGTAGTGTTTATCAGATACAGACAGATTATCAGTCTGATTTGCAAGCTTATTCTTTGCACCAGTTACCTGCTTTAATCTGTCTTGTAAGCCTGCATGCTCTCTGTCCAATTCTTCCGTATCAATACTGTTACCAATATGCTTTTGAATCTCCGCTTTGAATTTTTCATTATTCACAAGTTTACGAATTACCTCTTCCACCACCGCATTAATTTTGTCCTCATTCCACTGCTTGCGATAAGTACACTTGTGACCATTTACAAAAGTTCTGTGTTTGCAAGCATAGTAAAAATAATCTCTGTAATAACCACCATCTAGATGCTTCTTGCGATTCACATTTCCATACATACCACTTCCACATATAGGACATTTGATAATACCGGATAAAATATGCTCGTGATCCAGACTGTGAGTTTTGATATTTGCAACACCTGTTTCCTGTCTCTTTTTGTGTACCTGATTCCACAATTCTTCTGAAACAATTGCCTCGTGAATACCATCATTTAACATATAGTTATCCTGCTTTACCACATGATACTCATTTCTTGTTCCTGGAATCTTCTCATTCTTTCTTCTGCCAAATGCAAGCTTGCCACAATAAACAGGATTATCAAGTACACCTTTTACAAATGATGTAGAAAAGCCTTCTATGGTATTGTTCTGGCGAAGTTTCTTTTTGTATCCGCTGTTGTTAAGGAATGTGGCAATAGAGGCAATGCCCATAGTTGTGTTGGCATACTTATCGTAAATAATACGTATTACCTCAGCTTCATCCTCTGCTATATGTAACTCGCCATTGATAAGCTGATAACCATAAGGTGCAAAACCACCGTTCCACTTACCCTCTCTTGCTTTTTGCTTTCGACCTTCCATGGTCTGCACTAATATATTCTCTCGTTCAATTTCTGCCACCGCAGATAACACAGAAATCATAAGCTTTCCTGCGTCCTTGGAACTGTCAATACCATCTTCCACACAGATAAGATTGACACCAAAATCCTGCATTCTCTGCAGTGAGGATAATACGTCCGCTGCATTTCGCCCAAAGCGGGATAACTTGAATACGAGTACAAAATCGATGTTGTCTTTACCTGTTTCAATATCCCCAAGCATCTGCTGGAACTGTGGTCTTCCTTCCACACTTTTACCAGATTTACCTTCGTCAGAGTATTCGCCTGCGATAATCATATCCTGGTAATCAGCATATTTATGCAATTTATCTTTTTGCGCATCTAAGCTGTAGCCATCTACCTGCATGGAGGTGGATACACGGGTGTAGATGTAGCATTTGAGTTGTTTTTTCATGAAATCATCTCCTCTTTACTTCCTTAGACACTTCTTTAATGCTCTCAAAATATGCCTTTTCAACTGGAGTCAAAGTTGTTTCCTGATATTTTCTATATTCTTCCTTTGCTTTATCTATCGCGAGCCCTCGCCTGGAAATTTGGCGCCAATAATCGCACTGAACAGGGAGCCCGTCAAAAAACCAGGAACTATCAATCTGCCAAACATTGATTTTTTGGCATATTCAGCATCCAAATGAATGGGGTTG
>JAFORL010000166.1 GCA_017393285.1 Lachnospiraceae bacterium | reverse complement strand
GTAGTAAGCTGGAAAAAATTTGCCATAGTGGCAGATGCCAATACGGCAGTGGGTTACACCAGATATCTTGCCAATGACTATAGCTTTACACCGGTACTTGTGATTATTTCTGAGCCGATTTTCCGTCAGGAAGATAAGAAACGTATTATAAAAGAAATACAGGATTTAGAATATGCAAAACCACCAAAGGTATTATTTTTGGCGGATCAATACGAGATTAATCAGGCAATCAGAGAAGAGGAAGAGGTTACGTTACTAGTTGGAAGCAGTAATGAACGGGAAGTTGCTCTGGAAAAGGAAATTCAGTTCCTTCTGGGAGCTTTTCCGGTAAATGAACGTTTGATATTTAATCGAACCTATGCAGGATACAAGGGCAGTCTTACCTTTACGGAAGATTTGTATGATAATCTGTAAAACCACTTTTCTTTATGGATGCCTCAGTAAAAAATAATCGGAGAACTATAAATGTTCCCCGATTATTTTTTCCATCCAGATCATATGATACCAGCGGTTAAACTTATAACCACATTTATGGAATTCCCCTACTTTCACGAAGCCAAGATGTGCATGAAAATCTGCACTATTGGTTGTTAAATATTTGTCTTCTGTCAGGGGATATCCAATGCAGGCATAGAGATTAAGAATTCCTATTTTCTGTAACTTTTTTTCTAAAGCTTCGTAGAGTAAACGTCCCATACCACATTTTTGTGCACGGTAATCTAAATAAATGGTTAGTTCACATGACCAATCGTAAGCTGCTCGGTCAATGAAATTACTAGCATAGGCGTAGCCTTGAATTACACCATTTTTTATAATGACAAGGTAGGGGTAACGTTTTGTAATTTCTTCTATGCGATGTTGAAACTCGGTTAGGGATGGTGTTTCGTATTCAAAAGTTATGGCTGTGTTTTGGACATAATAGTCATAGATTTCAAGTAATCTTTTTGTATCTGCTTGTTTTACGCTTCGTATTTCAATCATGAGGATTCCCCTTTCATACAAATCCAATACCAACTATAGAGAAGAATGGCTCTTACAATATTGTCGGAAACCATGCAAAGCCAGGCTGTTTTGATTCCAAAACCAAGTATAGAAACAAATATAAAAACACCTAATATTCTGACACACCATTGTGTAAAGGCAGAAATGATTAGTGGTGGTTTTGTTTTTCCGATACCGTTGAATACATTTTGCATTACGATGGAAACACCGAAAAACGGTTCATTTAACGCCACAATTCGAAGTAAGACCGGAGATGTTTTCAGTATATAGGCATCTGTGGTAAATATAGAAATGATGGAATTTGCAAATAGTAACATAATGGTTGTTGCCATAAGCATGATAACAATGATAAGAACACATACCAAGTTTGTCTGGTGATTTAATTTCTTTTGATCACCCTCACCTTTCACATTGCCAGATAAAACTGCTACCGCACTTGCCATGCCAACAGCAGGAATGTAGAACGCAGATTCTGCTGTAAATGAAATGGAATGGGCAGCATAAACCGAGGTGCCTAAAGGAATAATCATAGCTGTAAATAGAACCCGTCCAAGGCTTGTGATGACAGAAGTGAAAAACGCAGGCATACCAACAACAATATAGGTACGCATCATGTCTTTGTCCGTTCGTTTTTTTAGCTTTTTAAGTAAAAATGCTAAATGAAAGCCTGAGGTTATCAAACCAATAAAAGAATTTGAAAAAATGTGATTAGGGACTGTTTTGCAAGGTATGTCTGGATGGTTCTGTCTATGTAAAGTTTCTGAAAAAATATATTCTTTGATAGAAAGTTCTTTTGTCTTTTCATTTACAATCACCATGGCAATTCCACCAATGGTGATGGATAAAGCTGTTGCTAAAGCTGCTCCGGTTACTCCCATATTTGCTCGTGGAATACTAAGCTCTTTTTGAAAGAAAGAAAATTTCAAGGAAGGATAAATAAAAAACCAGTTAAAAATGATATTTAAAATATTTACCAGTCCGTTGATGATAAGTGGTGTTTTCATGTCTTTGGTTGCTTTACGAATACTTCCGGCAATGACATTGAAAGAAAAAAACACCCCAGCAGAGGAAGATACTGCAAAATAAATGGAAGCTGTGTTACGAAGTTCTTTGGAAGCTCCCAATAGTTTTGGTAAAACAGGACTGATGGAAAGAGGGACTATCGTTGTAAAGATACCGATGATAAAGGCCAGCAAATATGCCTGGAGGGTTGGATTTTGTAGTTTGTTTCGTCTTCCGGCACCGATTTCTTTTGCAAAATAAGCAACGACACCAACACTCAGGGCATTTACTGCTGCTTTTACGAGAAAAGTTACTTCGTTGGTAATGCCAATGGTGGCAGAAGCTTTCATTCCTAATCTGCCAACCATGATAAAATCAGCATAATTTACAAGTGCCTGAAAAGAATATTCGATGATGGCAGGAATAATGAGAGTTATGATATCTCTCATAATCCGTAGGGTGTCGCTTTCTTTTCTTTTTTTTCGTATATAAGATAAATAGAGTATTTTCAAGATTTTCACAACCTTAATAACGTCAGTGCGTTTTTTTATTGTTTTTGTCAAATAGTGTTTGTGTGAATATAAGTAATCACAAAGGAATGTAGTTAAATTACATAATCATCCTTTGGCAGAATTCTTGCTAAAAACTGTTTTGTTCGTTCTTCCTTTTTGAAACTGGTCAAAAAATGATGCTCCAGTTTGGGGTATTT
>JAFORL010000165.1 GCA_017393285.1 Lachnospiraceae bacterium | reverse complement strand
CACCACTACCAATATAGATAGAATAATATTGGTTTTCATTTTTAGTTTTTTCATAAAATCCCCCTCACTTTATCACACATATACAAAATACCTACGGTTCCGTACCTAATTGATAAAAAAATATTCCCCTATATACGCTTTCGCAAAACGGATTCCACCGATAGATATTTCACTTTTTGTGTTTTTACATTATTTTACAGATATTTCTTTCTTATTATACCATTTTTTACAAAGAAAATAGTTACATTTTCTTTGCAATTTTATTACAGAAAGATTTTTTATTTACTTTGTCAAAGCATTGGCTAAGCAGGCAAAGGCTTCCAAATCAAATGTTTCACCACGAACCGTAGGTGATACGCCCATAGAATCCAAAGCTGCTAATATTTCTTCCTTGGTTGCTGTAATTTCCGGCGAATTTTGCAAGCCATTCACCAATGTCTTTCTTCTCTGGTTAAAAGATGCACGAATCAACCGAAAGAGCAAGGTTTCATCTGCCACCTTCACAGGTGGTTCTTTATGGCAGGTCAAACGGATTACTGCCGACCCCACCTTCGGTCTTGGCATAAAACAATTTGGTGGCACATTCGCTACAATATATGGTTCTGCATAATATTGTACTGCCAAAGATAAGGCTCCATATTCCTTGGTTCCCGGACCTACCTGCATACGATCTGCCACTTCTTTTTGCACCATAACCGTAATATTTTCCACAGGAACATGACTTTCAAATAAGCCCATAATAATTGGTGTGGTAATATAATATGGCAAATTTGCCACCACCTTGATTGGTTTTCCCCCATTTTTTTCTTCCACGATTTTATTGATATCCACCTTTAAAATATCGCCGTTGATGACACTGACATTATCATATTCTGATAAAGTATCTTCCAAAATAGGAATCAGATTTTTATCAATTTCTACCGCTACCACTTCTCTTGCATTTTCACAAAGATATTGGGTCATGGTTCCAATTCCCGGTCCGATTTCCAATACCAAATCCTCTTTTGTAATGTTTGCCGCTGCAATAATTTTATCTAACACATGGGTGTCAATCAAAAAATTCTGTCCAAATTTCTTTTGAAAATTAAATTGGTATTTTTGCAATACCGCTATTGTATTTTGTGGATTCCCTAACGTTGCCATTTCATTCCTCTTTTCTTTTCAAAGTATTGTAGATTTCTTTCAGAAAGTTGTCTGGCTAAAACCTCTATACCTGACAACCTTTTATTTGATACATCTGCATCGCATTTTCTTTGGTTTGTGCACAAACCTCATCCACAGAAATGCCTTTGATTTCTGCAATTTTTTCTGCTACAAAGGGCAGATACAAAGAACTATTTCTCTTTCCTCTATGGGGTTCCGGCGCCATATAAGGACAATCCGTTTCTAACAAAATACTGGTCAGTGGGATATCTGCCACAACCTGTCTCAATTTCTTGGCATTTTTAAAGGTAACCACACCGCCAACCCCAATATAAAATCCCATCTCTATATATTTTTTTGCCATCTCCAAGCTATAAGAAAAACAATGGATTACCCCACCGATTTCTTCTGCTCTATGTTTTTTCAAAATGTCCCAAGTATCTTGGGCAGCATCTCTACTATGAATAATCATTGGTTTTTTCACTTGGCGAGCCAAGAGGATTTGTCTTTCAAACCATTCTTTTTGTATCTCTCTGGCTGGCTCGTCCCAATAATAATCCAAACCAATTTCTCCAACTGCCACGATTTTCTCTTCCTCTACCACCTGGGTCAACCACTGAAAACTTTCTTCGTCCAAGGCGCCAGTTTCTTCCGGATGCACCCCGGCTGCGCCATAAACATGTGGATATTTTTTTGTCAAAGCCAACGTCTCTTTGGTACTCTCTAAACTGGAGCCTACATTCACAACCAAATCAATACCCTCTTGTGGCAGCTTTGTAAGTAATGCTTCCCGATCTTCTGCAAATCTGGGATCTTCATAATGTGCATGGGTTTCAAATATCATAATTTTTTCCTTTCTTCCAAACTCGCCCCGCCTACACGATAGGAAAAGGCAAGGCAGGTATGCATAAGCTGGTCACTTTAGTTCATCGTCAAGCGGAACATCACATATGCCACATACAAAGCAAGTAAAATAACCCCTGACTTTTGAAATATTTTTTTTCTTATAGATAAAAGCCACAAAAGCACACTTGCCCCAACGGCAACCGTAACATCTATTCTAAAATTTTCTGCCATCGCTATAGGTTTGACTACTGCAATAGATCCCATAATCCATAGAAGATTAAACAAATTACTACCAATTACCGTTCCTAAGGCAAGCTCCATATGATTCTTACGCAGGGCAATGGCTGTAGCAAACAACTCTGGTGTGGAGGTCATCAAAGCCACAAAAGTGACTCCTAAAACGGAATTGGTCACCCCCATGGACTTTGCCATAACCATGGAAGAATCCACAATGCAATCACTACTAAAAAAGATTATGCCTAAACCTACAATTGCACGTATACTATCCCATAAAACCGAATGGTCACTGGCATTCAATTCCCATGAAATTCCCGGATCCTGTTTATGATTTACCAGATAGAGCAAATAACAAAAATATAGTAAAAAGCCAATTAAACATCCGATTCCCAATCCTCTGGAAATCCGTCCAAACTGTAATCCCATCCCCAAAAAGAAGGCAGTAACCAAAATCATATAGGGAATTTCTATGTATAAGGTCTTCTTGGAAACTGCGCAGGTTCGCAATAAGGCACTAATACCCAATACCAGTAAAATGTTTGCTGTACTACTTCCAATCAAATCTCCTATGGCAATATCCACATTCCCTTTCCAGACACTCATGACACTCACTGTGGCTTCCGGCATACTACTACCAAAAGCTACGAAAGATAAGCCCAATAACAAAGGGGGAATGCCAAAGCGTTCTGCCAATCCAATGGCTCCATCTATCAACCATCTTGCACCTGTAATTAATAAAAACAAGCCCATAGAAATTAATATTATCTGAATCAATGCAATCATATTTTTTCCTTTATTGTGTTGCCTGTAAAGCAGGCATGTCTGTTACATAGAAAATCGAGTAGGAATATTCCTACTCGACCTTCTATGTATATCTACCAATGCAAGCAAGAAAAACAAAGCCTTCCTGCTTGCCACCCTACTGAAATCTTCTGTTTTTCAAGAGCAATCTAACGGATTCCCTTTTATGCTTAGCAATTTTCAGCAATTTCTAATAATAATCTTTCACTATCGTCCCAACCTAAACATGGGTCTGTGATAGATTTTCCGTAACATCCGCCACCAACTTTTTGGTTGCCTTCTTCGATGTAACTTTCAATCATAACACCCTTCACTAATTTGTGAACATCTGCATTTAATTTTCTTGAATTCAAAACATCTTTTACGATACGAATCTGATCTTTATATTTTTTGTTAGAATTTGCATGGTTTGCATCTACAACGGCTGCTGGATTTTCCAAATCACGTTTTTCGTATTCTTCATGCAATCTTACCAAATCTTCGTAATAGTAGTTCGGGAAAGAAGAACCATACTTGTCTACTGCACCACGCAAAATACAGTGTGCATATGGATTACCATCTGTATGTACTTCATATTGACGATATAAGAATTCTTGCTTAATCTGTCCAGCCAATACAGAATTCAACATAACACCCATACCACCGGTAGTTGGATTCTTCATACCTGCAGCAATATCCATACCACTTACTACCAAACGGTGTTGTTGATTTTCAACAGAACGTGCACCAACTGCAACATAAGATAACACGTCATCTAAATACATAAAGTTTTCTGGATATAGCATTTCATCTGCACAAGTCATACCACTCACATCTGCTGCCTTAATATGCAATTCACGAATTGCCTTCAAACCAGCTAATAAATCCGGCTTTGCTTCTGGGTCTGGCTGATGCACCATACCCTTGTAACCTTCTCCGGTTGTTCTTGGCTTATTGGTGTATACTCTAGGAATGATAATCAACTTATCTTTTACCTTTTCATTTACTTTTGACAAACGTGTCAAATAATCTAATACACTATCCTCTCTATCAGCAGAACATGGTCCAATTACAACTAAAAATCTATCATCTTTACCTGCAATAACATCTTTGATTTCCTGATCTCTCTTGGCCTTTAACTCTGCCACATGCTTTGGTACCTTGTATTCCTCACGTATTTGTTCTGGTGTAGGTACTGGCTCTTTATAAGTGATACCCATCTTAAATTCCTCCTATATATTTATATTTCCTCAATAGTAAACCTAGCTTGTACTACGTCAGTATCTTTTTTGATTCATTGCCTAGTATAACACACTTTTACAAAATTTACACTATAAAATTTTATAAAGTTCAGCCGAGCAAAAACAAGAATCTAAATAGTACGTGACTGCTTGCAGGCTAAGTACTATTTAGATTCTTGTTTTTATTGGGTGGAACACCCTAATGAATAAAGTGTCCAGCCATTTTGTTTATTAGTTACAACTTGTAAATCTGGCACTTTATGAATTTGCTCGGCTGAACTTTGATAAAACAAGAAGCTAAGTACTATTTAGATTCTTGTTTTTATTGTATATATTTTACCAACATGGCGTTTAAGATGTTAATATCAATTGGTTTTACGAGATAGTCCGTCATTCCATTGGCAAAGGCCTTCGTTTTATCCTCCTCAAAAGCATTCGCACTCAAGGCTAAAATCGGAATATCTTTCGCATAAGCCGTTCCAATGGCACGAATATCCGCTGATGCATCTAATCCATTTTTCACAGGCATACGAATATCCATTAAAATCAAATCATAATAATCGGAGCCCATTTCCAAAATCTTTTGTACTGCCAAATCTCCATTTTCTACACAGTCCACTTGCATTTCCAACATTTCCAGCATGGTAACCGCAATTTCTCTGTTCAGCGCATTGTCCTCTGCCATCAAAATACGCTTACCGGCTAATTTTTTTATCTCTTCTTTATCCACAGTTCTGTTTTCATTTGTATGATTTATCCACATTCCGCCGAATCTATCCACTTTTTCCAACTTCAACTCTACCAAAAAGGTAGTTCCCTCTCCTTTTTGACTTTTACATTTGATATGACCATTCATAAGGGTAATCAAATTCTTGGTAATGGATAAGCCCAGACCGGTCCCCTTCATACCTTCTGCACTATTGGCATATTCCTGTTCGAAAGGCTCATACATATGCTGCATAAACTCTTGGCTCATACCTTCTCCGGTATCCGCAACCGAAAAAGCTATATAACTGGCATTTCCCTCCTGTCTGCTTTCCTTTACACCTAAGGTAATGGTGCCACCCGCTGCAGTAAACTTCAATGCATTAGAAAGCAAATTGATAAAAATCTGATTTAAACGCAAAGGATCTCCTATATAGGTTGAGGAAAAACTTTGTGCCTGTTGAATTTCAAAACGAATTCCCTTGGCATTTGCCTGCGGTATAATCATATTTCCAATCGTTTCTAACAATTCCTCCATTCGAAACTCTTTCTTTTCAATGACCACCTTCTTACTTTCAATGCGAGACATATCTAATACATTATTGATCAAAGATAATAAATAATGAGCCGAATCATCAATTTTTGTCAAATAAGTCTCCATCGCCCTTGCATCTTCCACCTTATTTTTTGCCAGTTCTGTCATACCGATAATGGCATTCATCGGCGTACGAATCTCGTGTGACATACGGGATAAAAATTCTGATTTTGCATCACTGGCACGCTCTGCCGCATTCAAAGCATCTTTTAAGTTTTGTTGCATGGTTTTTTGTTTGTCAATATTTCGTACAAATATATATACCAACAAATCTTCATTCAAAGGATTGTCGATACGAATACAGGCAATGGAAATCCAAAAATATGCCCCTTCTTTTTGAAAACGCACGTCTGCACCAATCTTGTTCTTTCCCGTTTGAAAATGATTCTTCATATGCTCCCGATCAAACTTCGCCATAAAAGAATCCCGGTCGTCCGGATGTAATTTCATTGCAAAATCCAGTAAAATCGCAGACAATCTGGTATCTGCATTGTCTAAATTCATAAAGGCATGTTCATTCGCCATAACCATATATTCATTGGTGGTAACATTTGCTGAAATTACAATCGGATATACATTGACCACAGCTCTGGTCAATTTTTGTCTTTCCAACACCACCTGCATTTCATTTCTTCTTTGCTCTGTGATGTCGCAATAAGTAGCCACCACGTTACATCTGCCATCTTCCTCTAAGATAAAGGCTCGAATCTCTTTGCTGTGTAAATTTCCATTTCGACTTTTCACAACGAAACTATCCACAATCAGCTTTTCCCCCTGCGCAATATTCTGTCTTAGGGCTTGCAAAGAAAAATGCTGGTCAAATCTTGTTCGATCTTCTTCTACAATCATATTATGTGCCGGACTGGAAACCAATTTGGAATAATTGCCATGCTTTTCTAACCCAGGCCATTGACTACCCTCATTGACGATCGTCAAATCATACCAATCATTTTCCACATCAATATCAAAAATGCAATCACAGGAATGGCTATAAATAAAGGCATAACGCTTTTCTAAATATTCCTGTCTCCGTTTTCTTTCCAGTTCTTCCGGTGAATCAATATGTTCATTCACAGTAACAATGTACGCGTGTCTGGTATTTTCCCATAACATCTTGGTGCTCATCAATTCAAAAGCCCGGCCGGTTTTATTGTCCTCAATGACAAATCCGTCTTTTCCCATATGGTTCTCTTTTTTGCAGAGTTCCTGTAAGTTATCACAATCTGTGTTCTCACAATGACTACACTGACTCAAACCCTTGCAGGCTCCCTGTTTTAATTGTTCTACTAAGCAAGGAAAAATCAATCGCAAGGCATCATTATGATAATAAATCTCCTTGGTCTCCTGGTCTATAACAAAAATGCCGGTCACAACGTTGTCCAAAATATTTCTGGTATTCCCATAGTACTGCTCCATTTTTTCCGTCATGTGTTTACGGCGCATTACTTCTCCAATTACCTTGGACACCAATAATAACAAATCAATTTCTTCCTGTACCCATACTCTTCCATGGCACATGGCAAAATCAATCAAGCCCAGACAGCTATCAGCTTCTCCGAATACTCTTGCCTCCAACAAAGCCTGAAATCCTTCTCTGGCGGCATACTCCTGCATTCTTGGTGGCATACTCTCCAAAGAAGTACAGTAAAATAATCCTTCCGCATTATGTACATAATTGATTTCGCTATCCTTAAAATTGATTTTTTGCTGTTGCTCCCGTGTATTATGCAGTCCTTTTTTTGCCCATTGCAAAGTATTGGAAATGGTATCCTGGTCTGTATCATATTCCCAAACCATCACTTTATCCAAGTGAAAAACTTTCCCAACAAATGCAATCACTGCCTCTAGATTTTCCATAATGTCTGCATTTTTGTAAAGACATTCCAATAAATCCGGCCAAATCTTTCCTGCATCATAGATTTTTTTGTTTTTCTCCAATTTGCCCAGACTTTTTCCTAGATTTTTTTCCAATTTACTAATGGTAAGGGGTTTTAAATATTTTCCCTCCTGCACTTTCTCATCAAAGAAAACATATTGATTCTTTCCATTATTTTTTCCATAGTGAACCGCTGCATCCACCTGTTCTAAGGCCTCTTTGTAGGTAATTGGTGATTGCAATAAAGCAATTCCTATAGTAACCGTTACTGCCTGATTCATATGCAGATTCTCGCAAAGTCCACTGATGATTTTCTTCATTCGCTTGGCCAATATTTTTGCCATTTCTTTGTCTTTGACCTGGCGAATATATACGACAAATTTATCACTGCCCAAATGTCCTACCAAACCATCTTCATGGAAATGCACCAATAATTCTTTTGCGTACATATGGAGCAATTCTTCCACAGCCAACATACCATAGGTAGTTTTTAATTGCTTCATATTATCAAAATCCAACAGATACAAGGCAGCCATTGAATCTGCTATTTTCAATTCTTTCTCGATATGTTGCTCAATGCCAACGCGATTTTCTACGCCTTCCATTTGTTCGGTTACCAGCTGATATTTCAACATAACCTGCTCTCTCTTGGAACGGTCAATGTTTCTCCAAATACCTACTGCTTTTTCACTGCCATCCTGTCCCTTGATATGCCGATACACCACCTCACACCATTCATATTTTCCATTTTTATTTGGCCATTGAATCTGCATGAAACTTGTGGTTTCTCCATAGTTTGTAACACGTTTTAAATCCTCTAGACGACTCACTGAATTTGCCAGCAAAACATATCGTTTTGTACTCTCTTTTATAAAATGAACAATTTTATTCTTTCTTCCATAGACCTGTTTATATTTTTCAGAAAAAAGCATTGTATCCGTTGCAAGATCATATTCAAAAGAAATTTCATCGGATAACTCTAACAATATTTTATTGATATATGCCGTACTTTCGTGCATCATGGCTACAACCCCTCCTTCTGTTTTCCATATTTCTCCCTCTTGGAATGCCAGCATTTCTGAACGCTGCATACAGCCTTTTATTTTTTATTTATCTTTTCTTCGTCTCTTATTACTGGAATCCCATTACGCCCCTTGGAAAATTATTTATATTTCAAATACAACGAAAAGGCTGCAAATCTGCAACCTCTTCGTAAGTCCTCCTAATCATCTAAGTAAGAATCCAAGAATTCTGGAAACCACATAGATACCTCTCTTTTTGCATGTTCAACAGAATCTGAACCATGTACGGTATTATCCGTCTTTCCACCACCATATTTGTAGCGAATGGTACCTTCTTCTGCTTCTGCAGGGTCCGTTGCACCATTGACTCTACGTACCGTATTGACTGCATCTTCTCCCTCTAATATCATTGCGACGCAAGGACTTCTGGAAATAAAATCAACCAACTCCTGATAAAATGGTTTGTCTTTCAAGTCAATATAATGTTGTCTGGCAAATTCCTTATTGACCTTAATCATCTTCAAAGCTAGAATCTTCAATCCTGCTTTTTCGTAATCATCTAAAATTTCCCCTACGTGATTCTCCTCAACACCATTTGGTTTTACTAATGCTAAAGTCTTTTCTAACATATACCCGCCTCCTATTCTAGTGATAAAGATGTAGCTTATACTCCCTTTGAAACAAAAGTCCTATTTGATAATTATTATATCCAATCGCCCCTCATCTTATACACGTTTTGCAAAAATAATTATTTTTTTATCTTTGTAATGTTATTATATCACAAATTATATATTTTTCAAAATACTTTCATGAAAAAAGATATTAAATTTTTGTAACAGCTTATGAAATTTTTCTTCGATAATGCAACAATTCCTGATGCATATACACAAAAACCAC
The DNA here is from genome assembly GCA_017393285.1 of Lachnospiraceae bacterium. Classification (GTDB taxonomy): domain Bacteria; phylum Bacillota; class Clostridia; order Lachnospirales; family Lachnospiraceae; genus CAG-411. The sequence goes on along the minus strand of JAFORL010000165.1, from coordinate 12,084 downwards.
CAAGCTATAGGTATAATTGGATACCCCCTGCCAATCTTCTGCATTACAAAGCAAATTTCCATCTACGTCTACATAAATCTCACCATCTTTATAAGAAGATACCTGCATAATGTCCGCACAGCTTTTCCAAACCGGTACCCCCTCCGCTTTTTCCACAATCTGTACTTGTGGCATCTGCTCTTGCAAAAGACCTGCCAAGCCCATCTGAATCGAATCCTCTACGGCAATGGTTTTACTCTTTTGTAATACCTGTTTCCATTTTTCCTTCATTTTATTTCCATCATAAGGCAAAATTTTCTCTGGATTAGCTTTTCCCATGACATTCATAATGCCATCAAAAAAAGCAATTTGTATGGTTTTGGATACATTATGTGCCTCCTGATACATAGCCATATACATTTCTCTAAATACAGTTTGCAACATTGCCTGGCACATCGCATCCCACTCTGCCTCTTTTGTATATTTCAAATAAAAATGCACACGATTCCGCCACAAATAATAGATAGAAAAGGTATCTTTTTTTGGTGTATTGGCACTCATAGTATGGTATACTTTTGCACTTCCGGTAACTGCTACCTGATAGCCTGCCTGTTTGACTTTATAGCCCCATTCCATATCGTCCCAATACAAAAATGTATCTCTTGGCATACCACCAACTTGGCGTAATACCTGCATAGGCAGCATTACCGCACAGGCTGCCACTGCGTCACAATATACGGTTTCCGGAATATCCGGTCCATCTAACACGTCTGCATACAGGGTTTCCGCACCAAATTGTGCAAAGGAAAAACAAATTCCCATTTGTTGCACATAATCCGGATATTGTCTGTGATATACCTTGGCCCCCACCATGCCCACTGCTTCATGGGATTCCAAAAAGGCTACCATAGCAGAGATTGCTGTGGGCGTCACCATGGCATCATTATCCAGACACATAACATAAGCATAATCCTTTTCTTTTACCAGATCCAAACCACTATTAAAGCCACCGGTTCCACCTAAATTTTCCTTGTGTGCCAACAAATGCAGCTTTTCCCCATATTGTTTTTCTATTGCTGCCACAGAACCATCTGTGGAACCATTATCCACCACATAAATATCGAAATTCGCATAATCCGAATCCAATACTGCCTGAATACAGGCAAGTACATCTTCTTTTTTATTATAATTACATATCACAACTGCAACTCGTTTCATTTGTATCCTCCCAAATCTTCTCATCTCTCTCAAAATTCTATAACAAAATATTTAATTCTATTATAGCGAATATCTTGTTTTTTGAAAAGACATGGGCGAATCAAGAAAAATATTTACCTTCTTCCCATCTTTTCTAACATGTTTTTGTCACTCTCCACATTGGCACAATTGACTGTGGTTAGCATATTTCCGGTGATGGTGGCCGATGCCCCAGCCTGAAAAGCTTTTTTTCCATCTTGCTGCATCAATGCACGTCCTGCTGCCAATCGAATATGGGCCTGCGGATTACAATATCGAAACATGGCAATGGTGCGTAAAATTTCATCTTCTGTAATTGCTTCTAAATGTGCCAACGGTGTGCCAGGAATTGGCATCAACACATTAATTGGAATAGAATCCACGCCAATTTCCTGCAAACTCAATGCCATATCCACACGATCTTCCCAAGTTTCTCCCATTCCAATAATACCGCCGGAGCACGCCCACATACCTTCCTCTTTTACCATACGCAAGGTTTCTAACTTTTGTGCATAAGTATGGGTAGTACAAATATTCGGAAAATTTCTTTCTGAGGTTTCTATATTGTGATGATAACTGCTAACACCAGCTTCATGTAAACGATGCAATTGTTCTCTGGATAAAAATCCCATAGAAGCACATAAATCAATATGGCAATCCCTATGCATTTCCTCATAAACCGCAATTGCCTTTTCAAAGGATTCCGCATCTAAAACTTTTCCCGCTGTCACAATGGCAAATCGGTCTACACCTGCATTGGCATGCATTTTACAGGCTTCCAGAATGGTTTCTTTTGGCAGAAAATCATATACTTCACAATTGGTTGCATGATGTGCAGATTGGGCACAATACTTGCAATCTTCTGGACATTTTCCGCTTTTTCCATTGATAATGGAACATAAATCAACCCGATCTCCAATCATGGCTTTTCTAATGGCATCTGCTCCTTGACACAAATCTTCTAAATCCCACTCTAAAAAAAATGAAAGGTCTTCCCCCTTCTTCAATCTCCTTCCCCCAATAATTTCTTCTGCTAATTCTTTTGCTGTCACTTGGTATCTTCTCCCTTCTATCATATATCATTTTTAAGTGTTTTCCTTAAAGATAATTATCCTATCATCGATTATACAATTGTAAACCTTGCTTGTCAATTACTTTACAATTAACATAGTAGCAAGCATTCCCACAAAAGTAGCAAACAAAGCACCCGGCAGGGTATATCTGGTTTTTTTCACCTTCGCAGCAGCAAAATACACAGCCATGGTATATAAAATAGTCTCTGAACAACACATAAGTACCGATGCCAACATTCCCAATCTGGAATCTGTGCCATATTGCTTATAAATATCCAAAAGCAAGCCTGTCGCAGCAGAAGAAGATATCATTTTTACCAAGGCCAAAGGCACCAACTCCTTTGGAAAAACAGATTCCGGTAACCAGCTCCCTAACCAAAGGCCAAATCCCTCTAATACACCCGAAGTCCGTACTAGACCAATGGCAATCATCAAACCAATCAAAGTGGGCAAAATCTCTCCCACCACTTGTAGACCTTCTTTTGCTCCCTTTACAAAAACAGTAAATACAGGTACTTTTTGCAGACAACCATATCCTACAATATAAAATGCAACCATAGGGATTAACAATGCAGATATTTTTACCAACATACCGCACCCTCCTGACTTTCCATATACTTTACGACTGAACGGTTATTACACCATATGTATTTTCCATTTCATTTATCACATATTTCATATTTTATGACGATATAGTATACTAGTAAAGAAATGTCAGCATTGCAGACATCAACCTATAGAAAAGAGAAGGAGAAAAAAATGAAGCGAAGAAGCAAACAAATTATGGCATTATTTTTAGCCTGCATACTTTGTATTTCAAATACAGGCTGTAGTACGAAAAATGTCAAAACCACAACACAAAAGATTACCAAAAAGATTCAGACCAATAAAAAAGAAGTACAATCTGACTTTGATTCTTTCCTACAGGATTTATTTGTAAAAGAAGTACAATCCGATAGTATTACTTTGAATTATACTTTAAAAGATCCTGCAAAATATGGGATTACCAATTTCACGCCTACCCTGGGGGAATACGGTGTGGAGGCCTCAAAAAAATCTCTGGCAGAAGCCGAAAATGTCAATGCCATTTTAGAGGAAACCGATTATAATTCGTTAACCCAAGAGCAACAAATCACCTATGATATCTTGCAGGATTACTATAGCATTAACGGGAACGAAAAAAAATATTTCTACTACGGAGAAGCCTTAGGCAATACTACCGGTATGCAGGCGCAACTACCTATTTTGCTATCTGAATATCACATCAACAACCAAGCAGATTTAGATACGTATTTAGAATTATTAACTGTGGTAGATGACTATTTCAGCCAAATAGAAAGCTACGAAGAGGAAAAATCAAAAGCGGGATTATTTATGAGTGATTCCAACGCTAACAACATTATCAAACAATGTAAAGATTTCATCAAAAAACCTGAAAAGAATCTGCTTATTTCTGTCTTTCAGGAACGTGTAGAAGATTTTGACTGGCTAGACAAAAAAGAGAAATCCACCTACATAGAAAAAAACAAAAAGGCAGTTTTGGAAAATGTCATTCCGGCCTATGAACATTTGATTTCCACTTTAACCAAGTTGAAAGGAACAGGAAAAAATGAAGGCGGAATCGGAAATCTTCCTAATGGAAAAGAATATTATGAAGAAACCGCACAATCTACTACCGGCTCAGATATGACCATCAAACAAATGAAAAACAGTATGTATAGTGCCATCAATACGGCTTCACTGACTTTGCAGTCTGCCAATACAAAATATACAAAAAAACATTCTGATGCAGATATTTTTCAAGAATATTTCTCTATCAAATATCCGGAAACAGAACCGGAAAAGATTGTTTCCTATTTGGAAGAAAAATCAAAAACAGATTTTCCTACCTTGGAGCCAGTGGATTTTCATGTGAAATATGTAGACGAATCCTTAAAAGATCATGTGAGTCCTGCCTTTTATTTAACACCACCTTTGGATGATTATAAAAACAACAGTATTTATATCAATGACGGCAAATCAGATGCCTCTGCTCTCTTTTCCACTTTGGCACACGAGGGTTATCCGGGCCATTTGTTGCAAACTGTTTATTTCCAACAGCAAAATCCTTCTCCGATTCGTGCATTGATTAGTTATGGTGGGTATAGTGAAGGTTGGGCAACCTACTGTGAACAATTATCCTACTACATGGCAGATATAGATGAAAATCTGGCAGATTTTGCATTTGCCTACAACACCTATATTCTATGTTTATACGGACTGATGGACATTGGTGTCAATTATGATTGCTGGACAAAGGAAGAACTGGTATCCTTTTTAAAGGATTATGGCATTGATGATAAAGAAGTTGCAGAAAATGCCTACAACATTGTGGTAGATGATCCAGGAAACTACTTACAGTATGTCGTTGGTTATCTTTCCTTCATAGATTTGCGCAATACAGCGAAAAAAGAACTTGGAAAAAAATATGACCAAAAAGAATTTCATACTTTCCTACTGGATATGGGACCAGCACCTTTTTCTGTGATAAAAAAATATTTAAAAAAATGGATAAAGGATAAAAAATAAATCATTTTACAAATCCTTCCAAAAACTATATAATGATTATAAGCGTATAAATCACATTCATATCTTACGGTCTTGAGAAAAGAGGGAGAACTTCGAAGGCAATCGCTTAGAAGTACACAGACTTTAAGAGAACAGAAAAATGAAGGGGGAAAAAATATGAACAGAAATACACTACTCATTGCAGATGACATGAAAGTCAACCGTGCTTTACTATCTCTCATGTTTCGGGAACAATTTCAGGTAGTGGAAGCTGAAAACGGACAGGAAGCCATTGACTATTTAGACGCACATGGAGATTGTGTCGCCTGTTTGTTATTAGACTTATTAATGCCGGTAAAAGACGGATTTGAAGTAATGGAATATATGAAGCAAAAACAGATGCTCCTTACCATTCCGATTATTCTGATTACATCTGAATCTACACCTGAGACAGAGGAAAATGCCTACAATTTAGGTGCAGCAGATGTCATTTACAAACCATATGTAGAACGTGTAGTTATGCGACGCGTAAAAAATGTGGTAGACCTATATACCCACAAGAACTATATGGAGGCCCTGGTAAAAGAAAAGACCCAACAAATCGCCCAACAGGCAGAAGAAATCAAAGAAAGCAATGAACAATTAATTGAAGGGTTGGGTAAAATCATCGAATACCACACCCCTGCTTCCAAAGAACACTCTTCTCGTGTAAAAACCTTCACTGGTCTGATGATGCATTATGCCCAAAAAATGCATCCGGAGTTGGGATTGACACCAGAAGATACTAATGCCATTGTGCGTGCCAGCGTTTTACATGATATTGGAAAATTAGGCGTACCAGATGCCATTCTATCCAAAAATATCAATGAACGTACCATAGAAGATACAAATATTTTACAATCTCATCCAGCTTTAGGTTGTGATATTTTAAAATGTTTTTCAAAAATCAATGACCAGAAATTTTATCATTACTGTTATGAAATTTGTAAATATCACCACGAACGCTACGATGGAAGTGGTTATCCAAACCATGTAGCCGGGGACTCTATTCCACTTTCTGCACAAATTGTAGCCATTGCAGACACCTATGACAAATTGGTCATAAAAACTGCCTACAATGTGCCATTTACCCACCATGCAGCAGTACAGGAAATCATGAGTGGCAATGCCGGTTCCTTTTCTCCAATCGCATTGGAATGTTTCGACCTGGCAAAAGAGGAAATCTACGAGCTACTACAATTTACACCGGCAATGACAATCATCTAAAAAAAGAACGGAAACCATTATCTTTTCTGGTTTCCGTTTTTTTTATGAACGATGCATCACTTTCTATAAGAAAACAAATTCTTGTTCTATTCGTCTGCCTGTGATTCCACCAATTGTCGATCCGTTTTTCTATTTAATATAGCATAAATACATGGCACAACAAACAAAGTAAGCAAGGTACCATACACCATTCCACCCACAGTAACAATGGACATTGGTTTTACCATATCCGAACCACTTTCCTTTGTTACCAACATAGGAAGCAAACCTAAAATTGTTGTAGTAGCAGTCATCAAAATCGGACGTAGACGAATACGTCCCGCTGTAAGAATTGCCTCCGTCTTTTCTACACCGGAAATTCGCAATTGATTAATATAATCCACCAAGACAATACCATTATTTACAATGATACCGGATAGCATAACAAAACCAATCATGGCAATGACGCTGACTTCACTTCCCGATATAAACAATGCCATAAACCCGCCGGTAAACGCAAGCGGAATGGTAAACAGAATAATAAAAGGAGAAAGCAAAGACTGAAACTGTGCCACCATAATCAAATACATGAAAAGGACACCCACAAAAATCATCAGTCCTACCTGTCCCATTGCCTCATTGGTAGATTCGTCCTCTCCCGTAGAAGCAAGTGTATAACCTGCCGGCAAGGTATAGCCTTTTATTTTTTTATTGACCTCTTTACTAACCAAGCCTACATTATAGCCATCTGCTATGGTAATGGATACTGTCATATATCTGGATTGATCTTCACGATTGATACTCTTAGGGGATTCTTTTACCACAAACTTTGCCAATTTGCTTAATTTTACTTTTTTGCTTTTCTGGGTTTGGGAATCTGTATACGTAATTTTCATATTCTTGAGCTCCCGCTTTGTCATACTGTCATCTTGTTCATGACTGACATACACATCCCAATCCTGGGTATCCGTAGAAAGGGTTGTGGATTTCTTCGCATCTGCCACCTTTGCATTAACCTGTTGGAAAATTTGCGCAACTGTCAAATTGCAAGCCATGGCATCATCTTTATTTACCTGAATACGAATTTCTTCCTCACTATCCTCCATACCATTGGTGATACTTTCAATTCCCTTTACATCTTCTACCCGTTTCATCAGTTCCACAGTCACCTTTTGTAGCTGATCCAAATTTTTACCCTTAACCTGCAAGGTAATACCGGAACCCATCATGCTACTCATATCCATTGCAGATTCAGATACTTCCATTTCACAAGACAACCCTTCCACTGCCTGTAGCATATCTTTTTTAATGGCTGCATTACTTCTGGTCATCTTTTCCTCTAACAAGATATACAAACTCACCTGACTACCTGTAGAAGAGGACATCATAGACATGGTGCTGGTATTTCCGCCCATAGCACCGATGGTCTCCACGCCCTTTACTTTCATTAGGCGAGTCGTTGCTTCATCACAAATTTTATGAAATGCTGCATCGGACATTTTTTTATCTTTTGGTTTGGAAATGGTTGCTGTCATTTGGGTACTTCCCATGGCAGGCATAAATGTAGTACCTCTGCTAAATGCCAAACCAATAAATACAATCAACAATCCAAAAGCCGTCAATAATACTAAGATTTTGTGACGCAACAATTTTTCCAAACTATACACATATACCCTTTGCAAACGATAAATAAACCCTTCTTTTTGTACCAAATCTCGCTTCAACAAACCTTGGGCCATAGCTGGTACCAAAGTCAATCCAACCACCAAACTGGCCAGCAGAGAATAGCCCAAAGTCAAGGCTAAATCTTGGAACAACTGTCTGGTAATTCCCTCTGTAAATACAATTGGCACAAACACACAAACGGTAGTTAAGGTAGAAGCAATGATTGCACCGGTTACCTGTTTGGCACCCTCGATGGATGCCTGACGAATACTGGCACCCTCCTCATTTCGCATACGGAAAATATTTTCAATCACCACCACGGAGTTATCTACCAACATACCTACCCCCAGTGCCAAGCCGGAAAGGGAAATAACATTTAAGGTAACACCACTAAAATACATCAAAACTACTGCTGCCACCACACTCAAAGGAATAGAGCAGGCTACAATAATGGTTGGTCGCAAGTCCTTCAAAAAAAGCAATAAAATGAAAACCGCAAACAAACCACCCAAAAGTAAGTTTTGAATTACCGATTTTACCACCATATCAATGTAAATTCCCTGATTCATCAAGACCGTAATGTGTAGTCCCTTGATTTCCTTTTCCAACTGTTCCATACGTTTGACCACACGCTTGGTTACATCACCGGTAGAATAGCCGGTTGCCTTTTCCATGGTAAGTGCAATGGCATCATTTCCATTGATGACAGTATAAGAATCATCGTCCGGGTCCGCCAAAGCAATATCTGCCACATCAGATAAACGGATTGGTTTTAATCCCTCTAACTGAAAATCCAAAAGCACCAGGTTTTCCAAATCCTCCTGATCCTCCAGTTTCTTTCCTACTTTTACCAGATAAGTAGCACCATCTTCCGTAATGTAGCCAGCCGGCATTTCAAAGTTTTCTGCTGTCAAAATGCCCTCCAACATGGATTTGGTTAGAAGCTGATTCAAATCTGTACTGGTTTTGGTATTTTTCTTTGCGTCTTTTAAAGAATTTTTTCCTTCTGTTAAAGCAGATGCCCCTTGATTGATTTCTACCGTAGCCACACTCAATTGCACAGCCGCCAAAACCGATTGCTTGCTCAATTCTTTTTTTGCATCCACCAGACTCATTTTTCCTTTTTCCAGCTGTTTCTTGGCATTTTGAATTTTTTTCTTACCCAGCTGCAATTGTTTTTTGCCTGCCAAAAGCTCTTTTTTACTTTTTTTCAAGCTAGCTTCCTGGGTTTCCACCTCCGCTAAGCTCGCTTTTGCCTGTGTCAATCCAGTCTGTGCTTCCGTCAAAGCTGTGGCAAGTTGCTCCTCTGTCATTCCCTGGGCAGACAACTGGGTTAAAATGCCTTGGATTTGTGTTTCCACTGCTTGCAATTGGGTACGCACTTCTGTCCCAGCACCAGCCTCCACAGCTGTTTTCAAGCTGCTTTCTTGACTACGAAGGGTTTCCAAACCATCTTTCATTTGTTGCAAACTGGCAATTGTATTTGTCAGATTCGCAATGGTAGCATTTAACTGGGCCTTGGAAGTTGCCACCTGCACCAAACCGGCATCGACCTGCTGTTCTGATTGCTTTAAACTTGCCTCTTTTTCTTCCAACTGTGTCAATTGATTTTGCATGGTAAGTAAAGTCTCGGATATTTTCTGACTATTCTGATCTATGGTAGAAGAACCTTCCGCCAACTTTTCAGCCGTCATCTCCGAAGATTTACCCATGGCATCTTTTCCCTTGGCTAATTTATCTTCGTTTCTCTCTATTTTTTTCTCTGCTTTTGCAAACTTTCCATTGATGGCATTTTTGATTCTTTTATTGACCGCATCAATTTTGTCCTGTTGCAAAATTACGTTAATCTGCTTGGATTTATTGCCCGATTCCGTAATAGAGGCAACCCCTTCTATACGTTCTAATTCCGGCAAAATATCTTTTTCTAATTTCTTGGATAGCTGGTAGGAATCCATCCCCTCACAATCTATTCCCGCCACCAAAATAGGCATCATATCAGGATTGATTTTCATAATGGTAGGACTGCCGATTCCGTCTTCCCAATTGGCAGATACCACATCCAGACTTTCTCGCATATCTATGGTGGCTGTATTCATATTGGCCCCGTCATTAAACTGCAAGACAACCACAGATACATTACTATTGGAAATGGAAGAAATCTTCTTCACATTACTGATACTTGCCATAGATTGCTCTACAGGCTTTGTAACAGCCGTCTCTACCTCCTCCGGACTTGCCCCTGCATAAGTAGTCATGACAATTGCATAAGGTAAATCCATATCCGGTAACAAATCGGTATGCATATTTCTAAATGACATAAAACCAAGTACCAGTATGATTACCACGCCTACCAATACGGTATACGGTTTCTTTACACTTAATTTTGATAACATAGTAAACCCCTTTCATTTCTTGTAATCTATGTTTCTTAGTTGCTTAAACGCCTGCTAACTCTCTAATATCTGCCACAATCCGTTCCCTGCTATGACCATCTAAAGCAGACAGATAACGGCGATAAAATCCCTGCATTTTTTCTGTATCCGCTCCCTTCTGTAAAGCTTGCAAGGTCAACTCACATAAATCTTCTTCCGTGGCACAAATAGGCCCCGGTGCAAAATAAGAAAAATTCTCATAAATACTTCTTTCTTCCATATATTGTACCTCATCAAAGGCATAAAATACCATGGGAATATCCAATAATGTTGCCTCAAAGACAGAAGAACTATAATCCGTAATTAAAACGGCTGTCAAAGGTAATAAACTGTTGATTCCACCCTCTTTGGTCACATCAAATACCCGTTCCTGCCATGATTTCGGAATCTCCATCTGCATTTTCACAAAGGGATGGTGTTTGATTAATAAGCATACATCCTCTGGCATTTTGGACATAAAGGAATCCACTGAAAAATGCGTCATAGGATAATAGGCGTCCTTATTTCCGTCTCCACGAAAAGTTGGTGCAAAGACCACTAGTCGTTTTCCCTTCCATGCAGGATATTTCGCCAACCATTTTTCTTTTTGACACTTTTGAAAAGAATCCTGAAAAAAGCAATCTGTTCTTGCAACCCCCAATGCCCTCACATTTTTTTCCGGTATTGCAAAGGCTTCGCTATAATACGGAATCATCTGCTCACTACTGACATATACCCTGTCATAACACCTATGATTGCCCGAATGTTCCGCTGGTCCGCCTATTTTGCCTAACCTGCCAAAACCAAAGGTCTTAAAAGCACCACATGCATGCCATAACTGCACAACCTTGGTTTCTTCTCTCAAATCCAATTGATGTAATTGGGGATAAAAATCCTCTAAAACAATTACCTTTGCCACTGCCAGCTTCTTAGCAAGCTCCCGTAACTGTTTCTTAGACAAACGGTCCACAGTAGCCGTCTCCAAAAAAGCATCACAATCTGCCCCGGACAGCTTTTGCAAGGATTGTCGAATCAATGAAAGATTACTATCTTCCTCCACTCGACGCTCAGATAAAAATAATATGCCCTTTTCCTTTATCGGCAATTTACAATATTTTCTATATTTTTCTTGGAGATATCTGGTCTTCTTTTCTCTTACACTAAAAGAATAACCTGTGAAATTTCGAATTTTATTGTTGGCATGGAAAATAACTGCCTTTTTTCCACTTGCCACTTTTCCCTCCAATTGTAATTTTCCATAGCCCCTTTCTGCCATCATTCCCTCAAACAACATCAAAGGAAGATTGCAAACCGTCGCGATTTGTAAACAAGACTGTAACAGCCTTACCCCCAGTGTTCTGCCTTTCTTTTCCCCGGACAAGCGCAAAGGATTCTCTTTACTAGGTAACCTTCCCCCGCTTCTAAAATATTTCCCTTCCAGAGAGAATTCCATCTCTTCTAAAGAAATCCTTTCTTCTCCATAAAAAATGATGGGGGTCACCCTAACTGTATCTGCATTACTACCATACAAAAATACATAGGACAAATCAATCACACCACTTGCACTCCAAATCACTTGGGAAGCCACTGTCCTATTTTGACTCACCAGGGGATACAAACGGTCCTGCACCCCATCTGCAAACCGGAAATCCACTCGCACCTGGGCTTCTCCCTGCACCTGGTTCCAAAAACCCAAAAGCTTCACATGTAACTTTCCATCTCGATCTATCTGATACGTTAAATTTCCGTATTTTCCTTGTAATTGCATCCTTTTCTTCTCCTCTCAAGGCCGATTAGAATAAAGAGTTATGCTTGCAAAACTCTAGCGCGACCGCGGTATTGCGCAGCAATTAACTCCATCTCCGCGGTCTGCGCATCCTCGCGGAGCGTTTTTTATGTAATAGGAAATTGCATCGCAATTTCCTATT
>JAFORL010000164.1 GCA_017393285.1 Lachnospiraceae bacterium | reverse complement strand
TTTAGTAGAAACGACAGAAGCGAAAGATGAACGATTAGAGGAACGTACATTGTTAGCAAGTGAAACAGCAGATATGACAGAGGGTTCTGTTACTGCAGAGAATCAGAGTATTTATGTGGGAGAGAGAGATGCCACATCAGAATATGTGTCGCCTACTATAGCACCAACTACAATAAGCCAAGAAGCGAATGAAAATATGCAGAATACACTGGAAGTTACAAATTTCGATACGGTTTCATTGCAAAAAAGGGAGATTGAGGAGCTGGTTTTGGTAGAGGAACCTCCATTGCCAGTTTCTAGATTTGTAACAGTTACACCAGGGGCAATCCAAGAAGAGCAAGAAAGTAGCGTTTCTTTGCATTCGCAAAAGCGTCTTGGAACCACTTCTAACGAGGAAAGTTTGGAAGAAATATCAGACAATGATGCTTTGAATGAAGAAATGTCAGATAAAAAAATGGTGGAAGAAACGATGTCAGATGATGAAAGTGTTGATTCAGAATTGGTGATTTTAGATGATACTTTACCAATGGCAGCAGTGAAACCGTCTGCGGTTACATATGAAGGAGAACCAAGTACCGAGCCAGGAACATCTTTTGTATTAGAAAATGTGGAGCAGTTGGCAGAGGCTGCACAGATTTGGTTGGTAATTGGTCTTGCATAAGTGTAATAGGGAAATATGGGAAAATTTCATAATGTAGCATAGGAGTCTGGTTTACAGACTGTTTGCTACAACGATTTTTTACGATATAGTGATGTCAGGTCGCTATATCGTTTTTTTTATGTAATAGGAAATTGCGATGCAATTTCCTATTACATAAAAAACGCTCCGCAATGTTGCGGAGCAATTCACTTTCATACAGCTGCGATTTGAATGTACAAAAGGATAATAGAGATTGAAAAGACAGAATAAAAATGCGGTTGCGTATTGTATTTGTTTAAAGGTAAATATAAAAACTGAAAAAAGTTAAAAAATATTTAAAATTGTATTGACAATTATGTAAAATGACACTATAATGTGTATATAACAAATGAGGAACAGGTATTATAAAAGCAAAGGAGGAGATTCCATTGGGTAGATGAATTGCATTTCATAATATTACAGAAAGAGAGGTACGGACCACCAGAATAGTATGAGATATCATTATCGATTAAAAGAAGGGATTTTAAAGTAGACAGGAGGCGATTCCGTTGGACAGAGAATGAAAATGGTTCCTTCATGAAGATACTCGGGAGAGTAAATGAGCGAAAAGATGAGTGTAATCACTTTTAGTATAGAATAGTTGCTTTGATAAATAAGGCGAAAGGAAGGTACGGACCGCCAGAAATATAAGTTGAAATATAAAGCACTGAAGAAATAAGGCGAAAGGAAGGTACGGACCACCAGAAATATAAGTTAAAACATAAAGCACTGAAGAAATAAGGCGAAAGGAAGGTACGGACCACCAGAAACATAAGTTGAAATATAAAGCACTGAAGAAATAAGGCGAAAGGAAGGTACGGACCACCAGAAACATAAGTTGAAATATAAAGCACTGAAGAAATAAGGCGAAAGAGAGGTACGGACCGCCAGAAACATAAGTTGAAATATAAAAGTTTTGAAGAAATAAAGAGAGAGAGGTATAGATCACTAGAGTGATTCGTTTAGGAATAGAGAAACTGTTGAAATTTAGCGAAAGGAAGGTATGGACCACCAAAAGGATATGGATAGAATAATAGAAAGAGGAAAGCAAGCATGAATTCAACGTTGGGTTGTATCGTGACTTGCTTTTTTCGTGCGTAGAGAAATTGTTGTATTTGCACTTTAGTATTGTAAGGTGTATACTGAAAGAAAAGGAAAGGCACAATTTGCAGAGCAGTTGGATGCGAATAGGGGCAGTTGTATGAAAGCACATTGTCCATAGAGAATTGCGGTAGATTGCCAGAAGGGAGCATGCAATATGATTATTACCATTGCAAGAGAATGTGGTGCAGGTGGATTACCAATAGCAGAACGTTTAGGGGAACATTTTCATATTCCGGTGTATGATAAGGTTGCATTGAGAAACATTGCAAAAGAAAAAAATATTTATAATAAATATGGTAATTTTTTGGCTGAGCAACGGGTGAACAGTCTGTTATATGCGATTTCTATGGGGGATTATGTGACTAGGATTACAAAGACACCAGAAATCGTTTTACAACAATTGATTGGAAAGCAGGATTGTATCTTAATTGGTAGATGCGGGAATTATGTATATAGAAATCGAGCCGATTCTGTGAGTTTTTATTTTCATGGTGCACTAGCATCCAGAGTGCATACCATGGAACAATTGAGAAATCTTTCAGAAAAGGAAGCAAAATTGTTGGTAGAAAATACAGATGCAGAACGGGCATCTTACCATAAATACTACACAAAAGAGATTTGGGGAGAAGCAAAGTATTATGATGCGGCTTTAGATACCAGTAAAGTTACCTATGACCAGGCAACAGAATTGTGTATTGCTTATTGTAACGCTGTAGGCTTGTCTTAAAGTTTTTCGCAAGGAGACGAATTCCTGCGCATCCTGTGAGTTTGTTGATTTTAGTCGAAGACGCTTAGATTGAGATAAAAAAATAATTGAAAAAGGGGCTGTCCCACGAAGAAAAACATCACAAAATATAGTGCAGCATTTACAAATGCTATACTATATTTTGTGACTTGCTTTCTTTCTGCGACAGCCCTTTTTGGTAAGCTGGTAAAAAGCCTACATTAGATGTAGCCGGTTTTTGCCATTTTATGAAAGGGATATTTGCCTTATACTTTTTTCGCTTGTAATTTGCGTTTTTGACTGACTAATTTTGCCTGCATCATAGTGAGACACATGATGCAAGCTATGGCAATGGTATTTAAATTGCAGTATGCGCTTTGAAGAAGAAAATAATGGTTTACACTACCTTTTATATAGATAATCAATGTGTAATAAACATCACTGCCAAAGGCTGCTAAAATTTGTATACAACAGACAATATATACGAACAAAGGATTGCGCTGGGTCTTGGTTTTGAAGAAGTGCATAATGCTTCCAAGACAAAGCAGTTGTGCTATAATGATGAAAAGTTGGTTGGCATTTTTGGTGTACAGGCAGATATAACTATAAAATAGGATTTGGCTGCCCATATAAGTACCAATAATAGAAGCTATCATTTTTGGCCCTAGGTTACGTTTGATGGATTGATTTGCAGCATATAACAAAATGATTGCGATTGCAATATCAGGGAGTATCTGGCAAAGGGAATAGGTGAGATCCAGTACCAAGGATAATCCACTGTAGTGTGTGATGTTTGAAATGATTTCATGTAAAATCTCTGGTGATTTTACATATAATTTGATCATCATTAAGATGGCTGCAATTGTGTAGTAGGCTGTT
Organism: Lachnospiraceae bacterium; assembly: GCA_017393285.1. GTDB lineage: Bacteria > Bacillota > Clostridia > Lachnospirales > Lachnospiraceae > CAG-411. The sequence continues at coordinate 400 of JAFORL010000164.1, read as the reverse complement.
TGCAGACGGCCGGTGGTTTCGTTTTCAATTGCTGGTTGCTTTTCAGCAAAGTCTTTCCAGTCATCGCCGGAAACCAGTTCATCAATGCTAACCTGTAAATAATCGGCTATTTTTTTTGTGGTCATAAGGTCAGGAAATCTTGCACCACATTCCCATTTTGAAACAGCTTGGCGAGTGACATATAAATGATCCGCCAAAGTTTGCTGTGTCATTCCTTTTTCTTCTCTTAGTGATTTTAATTTTTCTCCAAATTCCATATAAACTTCCTTTCGTAATAAAATTTCATGTCAGTAGGGTTGCACGGTCCTAGTTTAAGTCTCTTAGATATTGCTCTTCGTCGGAGATGGTAACCCTGGCTGAGAATGGTTTGTCTAGACACAAGTTTATTGTATGATAGAAG
>JAFORL010000026.1 GCA_017393285.1 Lachnospiraceae bacterium | reverse complement strand
GGTTTTTAAGTAAATAAGCTTCTCTATCAACCTGCTTGCAAAAAACCTATCTACTGAAAACACGTTCTTAATATATAATAGATTCTTCAATTTCTTTTGCATGTTCTTTGGAAGAAAGTGCAGCTAAAATTTCTGATGCAAATGCAATGGCAGTTCCCATTCCTCTACTGGTAATCACCTTACCATCTACACTTACCGGATCATAAGAAACTTGTGCCCCCAGCAAATCTTCTTCAAAGCCGGGATAACAGCATGCTTTTTTCCCTTCTAACAAATGATTTAATCCCAACACCAAAGGTGCCGCGCAAATTGCACAAATATACGCATTGTCTTCCTTATATTTTTCAAGCAACTTTTCTACCAAAGGCGCACAAGCTTGCAAATTTCTCGTACCTGGCATGCCTCCTGGCAATACATACGCATCTACATCCTTTGCCAAGGCTTCTTCTAACGTGATGTCTGTACTAACAGAAATTGCATGAGAGCCAGTTACCATCTTGCTTCCAGATACAGACACCATTTTCACGTCTACCTTACCACGACGAAGGAAATCCACTACTGTCAATGCTTCAATTTCCTCAAATCCCTCTGCTAAAAAAATATACACTTGTTTCATCATTTCTACCTCTCTTTTCTATGTATGTGTTTCCATCTGCCTGTTGTACAGATGGCCCTACTAGGCGGATTACAAATACAGTATCAAGTATACGAACCTTGCAGCAAGTACATGGTTCTGCATGGAATTCCTATAACACTTTCAAATGAAACCCACATATCAGTCTGCTGACACCACCATAAATATAAATGGTTTTATTTCAAACTTGCATCTTTCAGTCGGCAATAATTCTCGCCATCTTCCTGATACGTTTCAAAAGTTCCTTCTACCCTTATCGTATCATTTACCTTAGGATAATCATCCGGATAACGATATTTTCCCTTTAATTCAAATTCTAATCCCTGAAAACAACAAGCCGTTGCATCACTCACCACACAAGAGAAATATCGTTTTCCTGTTTTCTTATCTTTATATACATCAAAACTTCCCTCAATTTTTATGTGTTTTCCCACATAATCTTCTGGCGTACACATCATGTTATACACTTCCGCATACACAGTTGTACTACTCATAACTGTTAAATCTATTTCATCCTGTTCTTTTTCTTTTTTTTCAGAAATCTTTTTTCCTTTCCTGCCAGCTGGCGTCTGGAAAACCTTTTGATCTATACTTACTTTTTGACTCTTTTTATGATTCTGTTGAATGGATACCATTTTATGTCGGCTCAAACAACCAATCATAAGTATAAATAAAAGCAAACCGACCCAAACCTTTATTTTTTTTCGAATTCTCATTCTACATCTTCTTTTCATCATTACTCACCACCATGTAACCGTCCCAAACACCAGCACACGCCAAATACAAGGACATCGACTCCAACCACAGTGGCTCCCACAGGGGTGCCGGCAAGAATGGAAATCAAAATTCCACTAAAAGCACATATCACAGAAATGACGGCAGAGCAAATTGTAACGCCTTTAAAACTTTGAAATAAACGCATAGATGACAAAGCCGGAAAAATAATCAAGGCCGAAACCAGCAAAGACCCCACCAATTTCATTGCCAAAACAATAATAACCGCAATAATGATTGATAGTACAAAATGAAAAGCATCTACTTTTGTTCCCACTGCTCTTGCAAAATTTTCATCAAAGGTCACATCAAATATTTTATGATAAAATAAAATAAAAAACAATACGACTACAACAGATAAAACCATACACATCCAAACTTCTTCTTTGCGCAAAGTTAAAATGGAGATAGAACCAAATAAGGTGGTGCATACATCGCCGGATAAATTTGCAGAAGTAGAAAAAATATTGGAACACAAATATCCAAATGCCAGTGCTGTAACGGATAACATGGCGATTGCTGCATCCCCCTTCATCTGGGTATTCTGTCCTCTGCACAACAAGAGAATTGCACATATTATGGTCACTGGCAAAACCAGTACAGTATTATCTGTCAGTCCCAACACAGCTGCCACTGACATAGCGCCAAAGGCAACATGGGACAAGCCATCTCCAATAAAGGAAAATCGCTTCAAAACTAAAGTTACTCCCAAAAGAGAGGAGCAAAGTGCAATCAATACACCTACAATCAGCGCATATTGCACAAAGGGATGTTGTAAATAAAATGCTAACTTTTCCATCATTCCTTCTCCTCCATTTCTTGTAACTGGGAAAACTTCTTTCCTATTTCACTTTTTTCATATTCTTCTTTGGTTCCAAAAAACGAATGATGTCCTAAATACAGAACATGTTTTGCATATTGCATAGACATAGATATATCGTGTGAAATCATAATAATGGTTATACCAGCATCATTTAACTTTTGAATCAATTGATACAATTCTACCATGGTTCTCGGATCCAGACCAGTAACCGGCTCGTCCAATAACAGGAGCCTTTCGGTCGCACAAAGCGCTCTGGCTAGCAGTACTCTCTGTTGTTGTCCACCGGAAAGTTCACGATAACATTTTTTTGCAAGGTCAGCAATTTGCATCGTTTCCATATTTTCTTTTGCCTTTTTTCTTTCTTTGTGGTTATAAAATGGTCGCAATCCCATTTTCCCTTGAAAGCCCGATAAAACAATTTCTTCAACAGATGCGGGAAAATCCCGTTGTACAATGGTTTGCTGTGGCAGATACCCTATTTCTTTTTTTTGTAAATTCTCCGCAAAAACAATGCTTCCTTCCATAGGTTGATTCAATCCAAGCAAAGTTTTGAGTAGGGTAGATTTTCCTGCACCATTTTCTCCAATGATGCAAACATAATCTCCTTCCTCCACTTGAAAATTGATATGATCACACACAATTTTACCATCATAACCCACTGCCAATTGATTCGCTGTTAGTATTGTCATCTAAACACCTTCATATCCTTTATTATTCTACAATTTCCAACACTTCTTGTAATACCTGCAAATGCTTTTCCATATCCTTTATTACTCTGCATTCTCCAACACTTCTTGTAATACCTGCAAATTCTTTTCCATAACCTTCAAATAGGTCTCGCCATCCGCTACATCTTGTGCAGTTACGGATTGCATAGAATCCAAAGTTAAAATTTTCTGATTTTTATCCTTCGTATTTTCTTTTACAGTCTCTGCAATTTTTCCATCTGCACTTTCAATCTGTAAAATCGAATGCAATTGCAATTCGTCTACTTTGTTAGCCAAAAATGTGATGGTTTCAAAACTAGCTTCTGATTCTGCTGAACAACCAACAAAGGCTGCATAATAAGCTAACTGATAATCATCTACCAAATATCTAAATGGGAAACGGTCACCAAATACCAAGGTATGAACCGTTCCATTGCTCACAGCTTCTTGATATTTTTTATCTAAATCATCTAATTTTGTACAATAGGCTTTTACATTCTTTTCATATAAATCTTTATTGCTACTATCTATTTTACTGAATTGTTTCGCAAGATACTGAGAAATGATTTCTGCATTTTTCACAGATAACCATACATGTTCGTCGTATTCCGGACCTTCTTCTTCGCCTTCTTCTTCCTCTTCTTCTTCGCTTTCCATACCTTCTACAATGGCTTCTTCTTTTGCATTGTCACCCATTACATCCATCAAATTCACAACCACCATATCTTTATTGGTTGCTGTTGCAAGGGCATCTTCTACCCATTGATCCGATTCTCCACCTACATAAACAAATACATCACAAGTAGAAACCTTCAGCAAATCTTCTGCTGTTGGCTGATAACTGTGTAAATCCACACCCTTATCCAAAAGCATGGTCACATCTACATTATCATTTCCCTTTGTAATTTCCTTCACCCAGTCATATTCCGGAAAAATCGTTGTCACAACTGAAATCTTATCTGCATTTTGTTCCTGCTTGTCCTTTGCTTCTTCACTTTGTTTCCCCTTACTGCCACAAGCAGTTAACACTGACATACAAAGAACCATCATACATACCATCGCTATTATTTTTTTCATTTTATTTTCCTCCAATTGATTGTTATTCCACATGTTCCGATCTACACAAATATGGGAAAGTGCATCAATCGTTCAATCTAACCTTTAGAGAAATCAAAGAAATCTTGCAATAACTATCCTGCTTTCTAGCTTCCCTTTCCAAATAACATAGCAAACCTACAAAACAAAAAAACGCTACGCCAGGAAGGGTGCCAAAATTTCGTAAATGCTGCATACACCGTTCTAAAATCTTACAAACCGGACAGTCTTCTCCGCAGCATTGATGCATGCCATGTGCAGACACAAACCATACGGAAAAAAATAATACAAAAACCAGAGCCAGCAAGACCAAACCTGCCATCACCTGTTTGCTAAACCGTTTCTGCATTTGCATCAACTTCCTTTCCACATGCCATCTCCTGACATCTATCGCATAAACCATACAATACAGAACGCGTCATATCCAGTTTAAAATGGTGTTCTTGTAAAATATGCGACTCCAAAGCCTTCCAATCCTTGCATTGCACATGAAACAATTTGCCACACTTGATACATTTCAAATGGGTGCAGTGCTTCTTTGCACAGGATTTATTATTTTCCAAATATTCAAAGCAGGCAGGTGAAGTTGGATCTAAAACATACTTCTTCACCAAGCCCTCCTGCACCAATTTATCTATCTGCCTATAAATTGTTGTAACACCTAACTTATGCTCTGTATGTTCAAAATATTGATAAATCTCGTGTACGGTAATATGTTCTCCCGCTCTATCTTGCATAAAAGCTAATATCTGCTCTCCTTGTTTTGTTCGATATTTTCCTTTTTTCATGATATCTCCTGCTTTACACCTTTCTTATTTCACAAACTTCTGCAATCTGCAAAATTAAGATTCACGATTGCAAAAACTAAGGCAATATGAAAACCATTTTCAATTTTAACATAAGCAGCTATTTCGGTCAATATGCAGAACAAAGAGTTTTGCTTTCCTATGTATATCTTTTTCAAACCGGGGCATAATGCAAATAGAACAGACAGATTATACATGTTCTCTGGGAGTCTTTTTTTACAAGCATTTCGTGAGAACATGATACAAAACAAGGAGGTATCACTATGTTCAAACCTAGAAAAACGAAATTTTATCAGAGACGAGGTTTCTATCTTTCCTGTCTATTGGCGCTCTTTGCTGTCGTATCCATTCTTAGCATACAGAAAACCATGGAAGAAAAGCCTGACCAGCATAAAAAAACAGAACTTGCCCAAAATAATGAAACCACAGCGCATACTTATGATGCCGTAAAAAAGGAATACGGCAATATTGACTTCTCTCCTGAAGGGGATACCCCACATTTACAACCCAAATCTGACGCAGCCGTACAACTGGAAGAAGCTACTACCACACTTTTGCCAGAAGAAAATTCTTCCACACTTTCACAAGAAAAAGAAGAAAACCATCCACAATCTGCTGCGGATTCTTCCTCTCCTGTGGATAACCCTTCTACCCAACAGAAAAAAATATCTACAGAAAATAATGCAGCGGAGATTGCCGTCCTAAAAACCGAAGATCAGGGACAAGGTCTGCCTTGGCCACTAAAAGGCGAAGTAATTTTACCTTATAGTATGGACAAACCTGTCTTTTTCCAAACGTTAAATCAGTACAAATGTAATCCGGCAATTTTCATTCAAGGGAAAGAGGGAACGGCAATCACCAGCGTCTGCGATGCAACCATTACCAAGGTAAAACGCACAGAAGACCTAGGCTTAACCATTGAAGCGCAATCAGGTGATTACACCTATATCTATGGGCAACTTTCCAACCCCAAAGTAGCCAAAGGAGATACCATACAAGCAGGTACCGTCATTGCCTCCTTATCTGTCCCTAGCAAGTATTACAAAAAAGAAGGCACCCATTTATATTTTCAGGTCAAAGATGGTGACCAGCCTGTCGATCCATTATTGCTATTACAATAACCCACACTGCGCTCACAATTCCTGACCGGTATTTTGACATTACCCTAAACCAAAAGGGGCTGTCCCACGAAGAAGGCAAGTCACAAATATAATATAGCATTTGTAAATGAAATACTATATTTTGTGATGTTTTCCTTCGTGGGACAGCCTCATTTTTTATTTTTTTAATTCTCTTTCCATCATATCCTTGTTGACACAACTGGCTAAAACCGTCAGAGAATCAATACTATTCTTTCGATATAATTCCAATAAACTTTTATCCATGGAAACCATGCCCAAATCTCCTGCCGTGGCAATTTGAGAATTAATTTGGTGTACTTTTCCATCTCGTATTAAAGTTTGAATGGCTTTATTGGCGTGCATAATTTCAAAAGCCGGATGCATTTTCCCATCTTTTCCTAGTAAAAGCTGCTGGGATACCACCGATTGCAACACCATGGCTAACTGTAGACGAATCTGCTGCTGCTGTTGCGGTGGAAAGACATCAATGACGCGGTCTATGGTATTGGAAGCCCCTATCGTATGCAGACTGGACAGTACCAAATGTCCGGTTTCTGCTGCCGTCATGGCAATTTCAATGGTTTCCAAATCTCGCATTTCCCCGATTAAAATGACATCTGGTGCTTCTCTTAAGGCGGCTTTTAACGCCCTATGATAATCCTTGCTATCAATGCCAATTTCCCTTTGACTGACAATACTTTTCTTGTGCTTGTGTAAAAATTCAATGGGATCTTCCAAAGTCAAAATGTGACAATTGCGTTGTTGGTTAATCTGATCTATGATATATGCCAGTGTGGTACTTTTTCCACTTCCGGCAGGCCCCGTAACCAAAATCAATCCCTTTTTCTTTTGACTCAATTGCAAAACAGAAGCAGGAATTTCCATTTTTTCTACATCTGGCAAGTCAAAGGTTACCACACGCAAAATTGCACTCCAGCTCCCTCTTTGCATAAAGATATTGACACGAAATCTACCCACTTGCGGAAGAGAAACAGAAAAATCATCATCTCCATTCCTGCAATTGTCTTTGTTTCTGTTTGCCATAAGATATAGCTGGTTCACAACCTCCTCCATTTGCTCTGCACGCAAACCCTCTTCTCTTTGTTTGGTTATTACACCTTCTATTTTGAAAGAAACCGGCTGTCCTACCACCAAAAAAATATCTGATGCTTCTTTTTCTACAGCCTGTCGTAAAATATCTTCTATCATTTTGGGAGTCACCTACCTTTTCTCTGTTACATCACCATCCCATAATTGTAAACCAGAATCATCAAAAGTCTGAATATTGCTGACTGGTTTTGTGGTTGCCCATTTGATAATCTGATAGGTTTTATTGCTATAAATTGCAAGCGATACCTCTAAATCAATTTTATCATTTACTGGAAAGCAATAAGAGATGGTGCCATTTTTTATAGGCTTTCCCTGGGTTCCCGTCACAAAAGATGCATAGGGTGTAAACTGCACTTTTACTGCTTCCAACCCCTGCAATTCTTTCTCTTTTCCTGCTTCCAATCCAACTAAGGTTTGCTCAATATAATCCATATCCGTATTGTGCAAAGCAGCATCAATGCAAGCCAGCATATAACTTGCCTTGGCATCTGCCGAATAGTATTCCTGCACAGCCTGCCCATTTTTTTTCGACAAATTCATCTCATTGCCGGAAGCCCGAACAGACAACAAAGCAAACACTGTCAATACAAATGTCAACAGAATCACCATAATAGATGGTGTCCCTACTTGAAATACAAATCCTTTTTTCTCTTCCATACAAACCTCCCATCACAATACTGATGCTGCAATCTTTCAGTCCAAGACCAAACCCTTTCCATGGCCTTGGTTTGTCACCAAAACCACATTTGCAGAAACCTATGGTTCCTCTATCGGCGTATAAGCAGCAAAATTCAAATGAAATAAATCTACACTATTATTCTTCTTATATACAGAAGGATAACCGGCTAACCGATACGCGTCTCCCTGGTAGGCCTGCACTGTATTTCCTGCAATTTTTTTCTGATAGGGCAAAATCACAATACTATAAATTCCTGTCTCTTTGGTCTGGTTCCAGTCTTTATCATAATAAAAAACATAGACCGGGGTTCCATTTTCCTTTTTCTTTGTAGAAATGTTGCCAATGACATAACACGAATCCTCTTCCTTTACATCGCCCCAGCCAGACAGGGCTCCCATCTGCTTCAAGGCCGCATTGTAGTCCCTTTCCATTTTTAATTGCTCCGCAATATTTTCTAAACGAACCATGGCTTTTCCTTGATCTTTTGCCTTCTGTTGTAAAGAATTCCCTGCCAAAAACAATTCCAACAAAAATACACTGATTATGGTAAATATCCCCACGCTAATAATCCATTCTAAAAATGTATGTCTTGTTCCAAAACTATGCTTCTGCTTTTTATTCACAGTTTCACCTCTATTCTATTGTCTGTTGTCATTTTCTCCATTCTTGTACCTTACAGTTCTCTCGGCGTCTTTTTATACAAGAATTCCGAGCGCACATTTTATTGCAGCTTACTCCGCAAGGTCAACTGCAAGGTTTCCGATTCCGAGTTATAAGTGGATGTACAAGCAATTTGTGAATCCTTTTTTTCAATCTGAAAATCATCTAAATCCATGACCTCCAAACCATCTTGCAAGGCATATTCCATGCTCTCCTCTTGAAACAATTCCCGTAAAGCGCCATCATAGGCATAAATCATCGTTCGATATTTTTTTCCATTTCTCTGCTCCCATAAGACCAAAATAGGAACGCCCTCCTTTTCCTCTACGGTAATGGCATCCGTCTGGTCATACTGATGCAGCTTGGTTGCGACATAAGCCAAAGAAGCACGCAAACGAAAATTTTCTCCACTATTTTTCACAATATTTTTATAAACCCGTATTCCCACATTCATTAATACAAGAGAACCAATCACAAAAATTGCAAGCAAACATAAAGCGCCCAAATAATTGACAATCCAAATGTTATTCTTCTTTTTTTTCACGAATGCTCCCTCCTATTTTTTTTCATAAACTTCCACATTGGGCATCACGTTAGATGCGAACACCTGATAATCAATAAAATACTTGTCATGATTATAATGCAGTCCATACTCCTGCTCCAAGTATTCCACATTTTCCGGATAACACCCTTCTATAGCGTAACACTGTACAACAGCTCGCCTTGCCGATTGTCTCAGCAAATCAATGCTTTGCAAATTGCTGCTCTTTTGAAAATAACAAACACTCACACCGGCACAAACCAAGGTAAAAACAAATACCAGTAAAGGAAATAAAAATGTCTGTAAGACTCCATTTCTTTCCATCCATCTTGTCTTTTTTAAATTTTTCACAGTCTCACCTCATTCGTCCAAACATTGCAGCCCTTGACTGCTCTGCTTTCCTGCATTATCCAATAGATGTAATGATACTTACCAACGGGAACATAACAGCAATCAGGACACCGCCGATTACCAAAGACAAAGCAACTACCAAAGTAGTTTCCAGCTTGCTACACAGACTGGTTAATTGCTCCCCTATTTCTTCATCACAACTTGTCCGAACCGTATCCATGGCCTCGTCCAGCACCCCTGCCTTGTCTGCCAAAGCCAACATACGTCCTTGCATACCTGTAAAAATGTTTTCGTCTCGCAAGGTTTCTGCAAAATGTGCCTCTGTTTCCAAACGTTGCACACAAGCCTGCATCTTCTTTTTCAATCCATTGTGTTCTACCACCTGCTCTGCCATTTCCAGAGATTCCTTGGCTTCCATACCACTAGAAAGCATCACAGACAAAGAGGCAATCAATTTTCCTTTTGCCAACAAATCTGCTGTTTTCTTGGTAAAGGGACATACCGTAACAAAACCATGAACTTTTTGTTTTCCTGCTTCTGTCTGATACCACAAAGTCCCTGCTAAAATGAATAAAATCAAACAGGCAGCCAAGATAGAAACCGTCGTTCCCACCCCAATACCAAACTTCATAATTTTGCTACTGGAACTGGCAGCATCCACATTTAAATTATCAAATACATTTTGAAACATTGGCATAATCCAACCTACCAAAGCTGCCAAAATAACCGAAATCATAAAGAATAAAAACAAAGGATAAGATACCACATTACGAATACTGCTTTTCATAATATGATCTCTGGTATAATATTGTTGTAAACCAGCCATCACCTCATCCAGCTTTCCACTGGTTTCTCCAATCTCCACCATATTGCATAAATATGGCGGAAATGCCTTGGTTTGCTTCAAAGCCTGGGCAAAACTTTCATTTTTCCCCAAGCTCTGCTCCACATCTTTCATAATCTGCTTGCTTCTCTTTTCTTCAATTTCCTCTGCAAGCATATACATACCTTCCTCCAAACCAATGCCACTTTTGAGAACAATACATACCTGCTCACAAAAACCAGCCAATTCTTCTGATGAAAATTGATATTTTCCCATAAACTCCCTCCATCTCATAGATATGTTCTCTTTACATACTTTTTTAAACAAAGAAAGTACAATCTGACACTTTTGCATTCGATTGTACTTTCTATCATTCTAACGACCATTTGCAATGGATTATCGTTACATCTCCACTTTCACTTTTTCCAAATGCCAAATTTCTTTTGCATATTCTTCAATTGTTCGATCTGATGAGAATTTACCGCAATTTGCTGTATTTAAAATTGCTGATTTTGCCCAACCGGCTTCATCTCTATATGCCTGTTCTACACGTTTTTGTGCTTCCTCATAAGAACGGAAATCTTTTAAGATAAAATATTGGTCAGCTGGCTCTCCACCGTTTCTTTCCAATAAAGAATTATAAATTTCTCTAAATAATTCCGGATTATCCTTGGCATAAGTACCATTGATCAATTGTGTCAATACCGCACGTACATCTTGGTCAATATTGTAAATATCCTTTGGATTGTATTGTCCATTGTGTTCATAGGCAATAACCTCATCTGAACTCAATCCGAAAATAAATGCATTTTCTTTTCCCACTTCCTCTACAATTTCCACATTGGCCCCGTCCATGGTTCCCAAAGTCAAAGCACCATTCAACATAAATTTCATGTTACCGGTACCAGAAGCCTCCTTACTTGCTGTAGAAATCTGCTCAGATACATCTGCTGCCGCAAAAATCCATTCTGCATTAGATACTTTGTAATCTTCAATAAAGACCACTTTAATCTTGTTCTCAATAACAGGATCATGATTTACCACATCTGCCACACTATTGATTAACTTAATAATCGCCTTTGCACGACGGTATCCGGCAGAAGCCTTCGCACCGAAAATAAAGGTTCTTGGATAAAAGTCCATACTTGGATTTTTCTTCAATTCATTGTACAAATGCATAATATGCAAAATATTTAGTAACTGTCTCTTGTATTCATGCAAACGTTTTACCTGCACATCAAAAATAGAACGAGGATCTACTTCTACTCCATTGTGCTCCTTGATGTATTTTGCCAAACGTACCTTATTCTGATATTTGATTTGCATAAATTCTTTTTGGCACTTCTCATCATCTGCATAAATAGCCAATTCTTTGATATGAGACAAGTCTGTAATCCAATCATTTCCAATCTTATTGGTTACCCAATCAGCCAACAATGGATTACCATGTAATAAGAAACGTCTCTGGGTAATACCATTGGTCTTATTGTTAAATTTCTCAGGCATCATTTGATAGAAATCTTTCAATTCCTGATTCTTCAAAATCTCTGTATGCAATCTGGCAACACCATTGACAGAAAAACTTGCCGCAATTGCCAAATGTGCCATCTTCACCTGTCCATCATAAATAATTGCCATGCTCTTCACTTTATCATAATCACCAGGATAACGTTCCTGAATTTGTAAAATAAATCGTTTATTGATTTCCTCTACAATTTGATAAATTCTTGGCAATAATCTGGAGAATAGCTCTAATGGCCATTTTTCCAATGCTTCTGACATAATGGTGTGGTTGGTATAAGCACAAGTCTTATTGGTAATTTCCCAAGCCTCATCCCATTCTAATTCGTATTCATCTAATAAAATACGCATAAACTCTGCAACCGTAACTGTTGGATGGGTATCATTTAACTGGAAGCAAACCTTTTCATGAATCTTTTTAATATCATCATGGGTTTGCATATATTTTGTAACCGCACGTTGAATACTTGCAGATACAAAGAAATATTGCTGTTTTAAACGCAATTCCTTTCCTGCATAATGATTATCATTTGGATACAATACTTCACAAATGGTTCGTGCCAAATTCTGTTGCTCTACTGCCTTCTGGTAGTCACCCTTGTCAAAAGAATCCAAGCTGAAGGTATCAATTGCCTCTGCATCCCAAATACGCAAAGTATTTACCATGTTATTATTATATCCAACTACCGGCAAGTCATATGGAACCGCTCTGACAGATTGATAATTTTCCTGTACATAACGTTCTTTTCCATTTTCATCTCTCTTGACTGCTACATGGCCCCCAAATTTTACTTCCACTGCGTATTCTGCACGCTTCATTTCAAATGGATTACCATTTTTCAACCAATCATCTGGTGTCTCAATCTGGAAACCATTCTCAATCTTTTGTTTGAACATACCATATTTATATCGAATACCGCAACCATAAGCAGGATATCCTAAAGTAGCTAGAGAATCTAAAAAGCAAGCTGCCAATCGTCCCAAACCACCATTACCTAAAGCTGCATCTGGTTCCTGATCCTCAATTACATCTAAGTCTAATCCTAATTCTTCAATGGCTTCCTTGATGGCTTGATTTCCCTTTAAGTTAATGATAATATTACCCAAAGCACGCCCCATCAAAAATTCCATGGATAAATAATAGACAATCTTTTTATTTTCCTTCTCCCATTGTTTGTGGGAAGCCATCCACTGATCAATCACAATATCCTTCGTTGCATAGGCTACCGCCTGGAACAATTGTTGTTGATCCGCATCTTCTACAGAACGACGAAATAGTACTTTTAAATTGTCTACCACATTTTTCTTAAATTCTTCTTTGCTGATTTCTAGCATAAATAAGCCCCTCCTTTATGGTATAATGTACTCTCGGAATCTACTTTATATCATAATTCCGGCTATATTTTCTTTGGATTTTCTACATTTCCTCGTCGTACACACCGTGTACGCATTGCGGGAATGTCGTTATCCAAGAAAAATCTATCTCGAAATTCTAGTATAAAAAGACTCCGAGAATACATTATAAATAATATTGTAAACCCACATGTCTGGCATCTGCCAAACCACTATCACGTTTCCACTACCTATACACCCAAAAGCAGTAGTCGAAACAGTGCTAAACAAAACCCTATTTTTTTTATCGGCAGTTTTCCATCATTTCTTTAGTTTATGATTTGTTTTCTTTCTTATTCCTTATAAGCATGAATCGGATTGATCCTTTTCTATACCTCCAATATACAAAAATGCTACACATATATGTAGCTCAAGAATCAATTTCAAAACTTAATTTTTTAATAAATTTTATAAAAAAGTTAAAAATTCTAAAAAGAACATGAAATCATTTCAAAGGGAACTTTTGTTTCTTACCAATCAGGAATGACCAACCTAACAAATTTAGCAAGAATTCAAAACAAAATTGGAAAGGAACGTATCATAGAAACGCGGTAAAATGAAGCAGGTAGATCTGTAATCCATTTTCCATGTATTATGGTGCAGAAATGGCTTTCATCCAAGGGGCTGTCGCATGTAGAAAGCAAGCCACATAAGATAGTATAGCGTTTATAAATGATATACTTATTTTGTGATGTTTTTCTTAGTACGACAGCCCCTTGGAAAATCCTTATATTTTTCTTTAACTACAAACTATATTATATCACCAACCATACTTTTTTCGGATAGCGATCCTTTATCAAACCATACAAAGCAGATTTCATTTCTTTTTTGTTCTGAAACGAATACACAATTGTATTACAAAATTCATAAGGCAGCTTCCACTCTATCTTTTCACCAGGTTCCAAAACTACACCCATGTCTGAAAATTCTTCATTTACTACACCAAACAACTCACAGGATACTCCATTTTGAAAGTGATTTTCACCTTCTATATACCAATCATAAGCAGCAAGCTTTTTTTTCTTCTTAGAGGTATTCTCCACTTGCATCGTAACGATACAGACAGAAAATAGTTTCATGTCAAATTCTTCTTCTATCTGTTTTTTATCTAACCATTTTGTTTTTTCTACTTTATAACTGATACCTTTCTCATCCACATAACATGCTCCCTTATCTATTTTTATATTCTCTGCTTGTGGAAATGCATGATTTACCCATATAATACGCGCAGTTATTGCTGCTAATAAGATTCCTATTATAACAAAATATCGAATTTTCATTTTCACTTCACCTCTAAAGTTACCCTTCCATTTTCAACTTTATAGATTGTATCACAAAGGATTGACAACTCTTCCCGATCATGAGAAGCTATGATAATAATCGGCTGATATTCTTTCATCTCTTTTTGTAACAATAGATTCAATTTTTCTATACTTTGTGTATCCAAAGCATTTGTGGGTTCATCCAATATAATAAGTTTCGGATGTTCCATAACAGCCGCAATAATCCCCAATTTTTGCTTCATTCCCAGAGAATACTTTTTCACCTTTTTCTTGCTGTAAGGTTCTAACCCTAAAGCCTCCATGGTATTTTTTATATCTTCTTCTCCTATTGTATTTTTTATCTCTGCCAAAATCTTAAGATTTCTCATGGCCGTATCATTTTCCATAAATCCCGGATTTTCTAATAAAGCCCCAACACTTTCTGGAAATTCCATATCCTTCCCTAGCAATTTATCATCTAACCATATTTCGCCTTGATCTAAATGGATTAAGCCACAAATTGCCCGCATTAACATGGTCTTTCCCGAGCCATTTTTTCCTTGTAATCCATAAATATGTCCCGATTCAAAGGTAATATTTACATTGTCGATTACCTTTTCATTGCCCATTGTTCTTGAGGCATCTTCTAATCTAATCTGCATCTTTTTCACTCCTAACTAAACAATTCCATTTTTTTTACTATTTTTTTCCCATACCATATAAAAAACAAGCTCCACGCCAATGATATCCCTATACCAACAGCCACTCGCATAAGATATTGACTACTATCACACCAGCGACAAAGGATGGCATACTCTCCCGGTAAAAACGGCAAATACCAATATACTTCCGCAACAACAACTGTCATACATAACATCATTGCCAGCATTTCATTGTATTTCATGGAAATTACAGTTCCAAACAATGCAATAGGAATAGAGGTAACAATCGGAATAACCAAAATAATAAAAAGCTGTTGCGTTTCGCTCAGCATGGATAAGTTTTCTCCTATCAATAAATATTTTGTAGTATAAAATCCTTCTCCTATGACCCCACTCACAAGCCAAGCAGATGTTACTACAATTCCATAATAAAACAGTAGCTCGAAGATACACCATACACATTTGCTACTCCACCAAATTCCACGACTCTTCATTCGAATAAGGTGCTGATATCCATGGATTTCAAAGTCTTTCCTAGGAAAAAAAATGATACTAACTAAATAACCGATTTGCAGAACAAACCAATAGAAAGGCATGTTAAACATGTCGTTTTTTTCTAGTGGAAGTATCTTTTGTCCCTGCATTAAATACGCTAATAAATCTATACCTGTTATTGTCCGACCTGCACTTTGCGCAATTCCTTTATGATTTGCAGCTAAAATCGAACAAAATAACAGAAAACTAATCACTACCATCATATGAAATTTCCATCTTTTTATTGTTCCCATTCGAAAATCATATTTTAGCTGCTTAACCATTTCTTTCATTTTTTAAAAAACTCCTTCTTTCTTAAAATGTACCAATATAAGCCAACCATACACAAAAAATTTACAAATAAATATATAACAAGTCGCCATTTTTCAACGCCAAAAGCAAAAAAATGGTAATCTGCCTTACACCATCTTGTAACAAATCGTACTTTTGCAAATATCGATTCGCAAATAAAACCTACAATAATGATTACATTGCCTAACAAAAGAGAATTGGTATACCAAAAACATAAGTTAATGATATTTCCAATGATAATCAATCTCACTATGCCGATTACGGCTATGACGATTAACAATTCCACCCCAGATAAATTTGTAGTCTGCAACGTGTTTCCATAGAACATACTCTCTCTGCTGTTCCAAGTGCACAAACAGAAATTACCACCACTCAACAAACTGATACCAAAAAATAACAATTGAAACATAACTGCAAATTCTAGTATTTTTAATTGTTGTTCGTAGAGTATGCGTTCCTTTTTTTCTTTTCGCAGTATTAGGTTTTCAGAAAAATCAAGTCGAAAAAAACGATAAAAAACAATAAAATATGGAAGCCAAAAAATCATCATATATTGTCTTGGACCCATTCCAAACACAATACCATCCATTTTACAGCCAGCTATTGGATAGCCAGCTATTTTATTCATAAATCCCTTAACCAGTATGTAAGTCATACAAGAAAAATATAGAACTGCCAGAAATAACCCCTTACGCTCTGCCCAAATCTTCTTACTCATATCTCCTTGCCTTTCCTAAATAAATTGCACCTATCATAAAAAATATAATTCCACCCAGTATCAATTCCTTTGTCATGCAAACACCTCGTGCTGGATTCAAAAAGCAATCCGGAGCACTCCAGGATGTTTGCAAAAATATGCAATTTAAGGAATATAAAAAGTAGTATAGTGCAAATGGTGTAATACTTGCTACAATCGCATATTGCGTATGAAAACTGACAAGTAATACAATCGTTGCAAATCCACCCGCAAACACAAATATAATGAAACACGTTAACATAACAAACAAAAATGGATGTGAAAAATATAAAGAATGTCCAACTGCATTTCTATAGGGTTCATAAGACATAATCACTTCTGGTCTAAGTGCAGGAAATTTCATGGCTGTCAGTACAATACTGATAACCAAAGGAATTAGCACACTTAATCCACCTACCACAAATGTTGTCACATATCTTGCAAGCAAATATTGTTTTTTTTGTCCTCTTAGATAATAATGCATATAATATCGACTTTTCAAATCCTTACAATAAATGGAACCAACCGGTAGTGATGAAAGCAAAGGCAATATCATAAAAAAAACATAATTCTGAACAGAAAAACCATTTCCGCCTAACCACCTATAATAAAGGGATTCTATACAGTCAAACTCTTCTATTTCCAATGCAACCGGCCAAACAAATGTCATTTGGTGCCAAATTACAAGCCCTATGCCTATTGCCAGAGAAAGTAACATGCCTTTGTTACAAAAAGATCTTCGAAATTCATTTTTCCAAACACTACTCAAACTTCATCATCTCCTCTTAATTTTCTCCTCTACCTATCGGGATTTTTATATAACAGGTATCTGCAACACATTGTGGCGTTACGCCTGTAACATCTATACTAAAAACTAGTCCGCATTTTTTCGTCAAAAACTCATCCGGTACAATATACACAAGATCTGTTTGCAATCTCTCACCCTTCTCTAAATCAAAAATAAAAAAGCTCTTTAATCGTTCATTACGCTTGGTTTTCATTCCTGCAATTTCTATTCCTTCTTTTTCCTTTGCATCTTCTCCAAAACAATAAATATATATGCTGTTGAGATCAACAGTAGTTTCCTGTTTGTTTTTATTTTTAATCGACACTGGAAATATGACGTAAGAAAATCCATTTGTGATGGTACCATTTTTATCAATTTTCTGTTCTCCGTAATCCAACGCCAATACACATTCCTTAGGCAATTCCTTAGATATTTTTACTTCACCAAAATCATAGGTAATTCCTTCCTTTTCAATGGTATTTTCCATACTGAATAGTGGAATTTCTTCCTTATGCTCCAGATGTGACGCATCTTTTGTTATTATTTCCTGTAATACAGCTTTCCAATAATCATCTGTCGCACAATTTACGCTATCTTCCTTGGGTGTCGCAGATACCTGGATTTGTTCCTGTTGTTTATCACTTGCCTGACTCACTTCCGTAGTTTTCTGTCTATGATTTGATACCTGTTCTTTTGTTAAAATAAACGTTGCTAATCCAATTAAAATCAAAAGACCTACGATTAAACCATATTGTTTTTTCTGTTTCATAATCCACCTCACATTCGAGGAAACAAGTGTTACAAACACTTGTTTCCTCGAATCTTTCTCTCGTTTTATTACATCGTAACATAGTATACTTTTGTATGTTTTCTCAATATATGCGCATGTTTTGAATAACACATATTTATTGTAACACACATTTTGCTTTGTGCACGTTTTTGTCCTAAGTGTACGTTTTTTTGTCTTAAGTGTTATTTTTTTTCATCTGAAGTGCAATTATGATGTCTTAAGTCTAATATTGTTACAAGCAAAACCAGAATTTGTTCTAATTCAACCATTTTGTAACCGCCATTTATCCCCCATTTAAACATAAGAGCAAAAATTCGTTATTTTTTCACAATTTTAAAAAACTTAACATTCTACTTTTTGTGATATATAACAAATATTTAAAGTCTTTTCGTAAACTTTTCACTCCTGTATGCGCTTTTATATATGCATTTACATTTTTTCCCATTACACAATCTGCTTCTGTCTTTCTTCTTTTCTCAAATAGACAAGTCTTCAAATACATCACCACGATTGAAAAAAAGGAACACAGAGTTTTGCTTGCAAAACTCTAGCGCGACCGCGGTATTGCGCAGCAATTAACTCCATCTCCGCGGTCTGCGCATCCTCGCGGAGCGTTTTTTATGTAATAGTAAATTGCATCGCAATTTCCTATTACATAAAAAAGAGCAACAAATGTTCAGAAAAATCTGTTCATTTGTTGCTCTTTC
>JAFORL010000163.1 GCA_017393285.1 Lachnospiraceae bacterium | reverse complement strand
TTAACTTAAGAGATGCAACAATCTATGAAGTAGCATAATCAAGCAATCATAGATATGTACCGGTGGCTTAGTCGGGAATTTACGACTGTGGAATGTTATATAAACGAAAGTAGGAATAGTCTTAGGCTGACCAAAATCGGACACGATGAAACAGTAACTACAAATCGTGAGATTGTAGCAAATCATCTCAATGTGAGTATATTTCATCACATTTTGAGTAGCAGTACTACTATGGATAACAAAAAAAATAACATCGACTGGAGTCAACTTACCTTATCTATGGATGATTATTTACCCCTTCGAGATGTGGTGTTTAATACCCTTCGTGAAGGCATTTTATATGGATTATTACCGCCGGGGCTGCGTTTAATGGAAATTCAACTAGCCAAGCAATTGGGCGTAAGTCGTACCCCGGTACGAGAAGCTATTCGAATGTTAGAATTGGAAGGTCTTGTAAATACAATACCCAGAAAAGGCGCAGAAGTCGCAGAAATAACAGAAAAAGATTTGCACGATGTTTTGGAAGTTCGCTGTTCCTTAGAGGAACTAGCTGTGGAGTTGGCATGTAAATCTATCCAAAAGGAACAAATGGAAGCCCTACAAAAAAACTTGCGCAAATTTAAGCAATTATTAAGAGTAGGAAATGCCACAGCATTGGCAGAGTGTGATGTTTGCTTCCACGATATCATCATACAATCCACCAACAATAAACGTTTGTTCCAACTTCTCAACAATTTGCGTGAACAAATGTATCGTTATCGTTTAGAATATTTGAAGGATTCCTCTGCCCACCAGCACTTATATCAGGAACATGAAGCAATTGTCACAGCCATTCAAAACCATAATATTGAAGACGCAAAAAAAATCATTCGTGAACATATTAACCATCAATATGAAGACGTAATTCAATCCTTACGCACCCACGATGATTTTATAAAGTAATACCGATTCCACCCCTGCTATTCATAAAGCGACACAGTATATAAAAATGGGTTATTTGTATTTAGAACAAAGAGTTTTGCTTGCAAAACTCTTGCGCGACCGCGGTATTGCGCAGCAATTTCCTATTACATAAAAAACAGACCTATATTTGCAATCCGCCCAAAAGGGTGGCTTGCAAATATAGGTCTGTTTTTCTAACACCACAGGCAGTGAACCGACTATCGTCTAATGCCTATGGACTTCCTGCTTCGCCGCGTTCTCCCAGTCTTGCTCCGCGAAACTGCATGTCCGCAAAATTTCACTCTAAAAAAAGAGTCCTATCCGTTTAATATTTCATATCCTTCAAAATATCACTAAAATCAAAGGTTGCAAAGTAATCTTTTGGTGTTTCTGCACGTCGAATCATCTCTACACTGCCATCTTCTTTTAGTAATAATTCTGCAGATTTTAATTTACCATTGTAATTATATCCCATGGCAAATCCATGTGCACCTGTATCATGAATAGCTAAATAATCTCCCATATCAATCTTTGGAAGCATACGGTCAATGGCAAATTTATCATTATTTTCACATAAAGAACCTGTAACATCATATTTATGATCACATGGCGCATCTTCTTTTCCTAATACGGTAATATGATGATATGCGCCATACATGGCTGGTCGCATCAAATTTACAGCACAAGCATCCACACCAATATATTCTTTGTAAATATGTTTTTCATGAATCGCTTTTGTTACCAAATGACCATATGGTGCCAGCATAAATCTTCCCAATTCTGTAAAGATAGAAACATCTCCCATACCTGCTGGTACCAAAACTTCATCAAATACCTTGTGCACCCCTTCTCCAATCAAGAGAATATCATTAGGCTCCTTATCAGGTGTATAAGGCACGCCAACACCACCGGAAAGATTGATATATTGAATATTGGCCCCAGTCTTTTCCTTTAACTCCACTGCCAGTTCAAATAAAATCTTTGCCAATGCAGGATAATATTCATTACTTACGGTATTGCTTGCCAAGAAGGAATGGATACCAAATTTCTTAACACCCTTTTTTTGCAATTTTATGAAAGCATCTATCATTTGCTCTTTTGTCAAACCATATTTGGCATCCCCCGGATTATCCATAATGTCTGTTCCCAAAGTAAAAGTTCCACCTGGATTGTAACGACAGAAAATGGTGTCTGGAATTCCGGCTGCCTCTTCTAAAAATTCTACATGCGTATAATCATCCAAATTAATGTATGCCTCTACTTGTCTTGCCTTGACAAATTCTTCTGCAGGGGTAACATTGGACGAAAACATGATATCCCCTTTACCAAAGCCAAGGGCTTCCGATAACATAAGCTCTGTCATAGAAGAACAATCGGTACCACAACCTTCTTCCTGTAAAATTTTCAACAAATAAGGATTTGGGGTTGCCTTCACTGCAAAAAATTCTTTAAAACCTTTATTCCATGCAAATGCTTCTTTTAATTTTCTTGCATTTTCACGAATACCTTTTTCATCATAAATATGAAAAGGTGTAGGATATTTTTTCACAATTTCTTCTATCTGTTCTTTGGTTACAAATGCTTTCTTGTTCATATATTTTTCCTCTTTTCTAAATGTGTCATTAGCTTCATTTTATACTGTATTAATTTCGCTGTCAAGAAAGTCAAGCAGATCATTTAAACCTAAAAATTAGACGATATAGCTTATTTACTGCCTTCACATTCTTTTGCCATTAATTGGTATTCTCTCATTCCTTCCAACGAACGAATCAGAATGTACTTAGATATCTCATTGCAAAAAATATAACAATATGCTATGATACAAAAAGAAATAACAACGTAAACTTGAAAGATTTTATACCTATTTCACAGAAAGGATTCCCATAATGATAAAATTAGGAAAAGAACAAACATTAACCATAGCGAGAGCTTCTGATTTTGGTGTCTATTTGTACGATTCCAATAGTTCTAGAGAAGACCAGGTCTTATTACCCAAAGGGCAAGTACCTGCAAATGCACAAGTAGGCGATGACATTGATGTCTTTATATACAAAGACTCCGAAGATCGTATTATTGCAACTACTGCGACACCTACCATTACTTTAGGTCAAGTTGCCTTGTTAAAAGTTGTACAAGTAACAGGTATTGGTGCTTTCTTAGATTGGGGGCTAAAAAAAGATTTGATGCTTCCTTTCAAAGAACAAACAAAGAAATTAAAAGAAGGTGAAGAAATCCTGGTAGCACTCTATGTAGATAAAAGTAACCGTTTATGTGCTACCATGAAGATTTATGATTTTCTTTCTACAGAATCACCATACCAAAAAGATGATTTTGTAACAGGCCATGTTTATGAACTAAGCGATAATTTTGGTGTCTTTATCGCTGTAGATGACAAATATTCCGCTTTATTGCCGAAACAAGAAGTATTTGAAAATTACCAACCTGGTGATGTAGTAGGGGCAAGAGTTCGTGAAGTACGTGATGACGGCAAACTTACCTTGGCTGCCAGAGAAAAATCTTTTCTACAAATGGATTCAGATGCACAATTCATTTATGAGCGATTGACTTCTTCTCACAATGGCATGCTTCCATTTCATGATAAAACAGATGCAGAAATCATCAAACGAGAATTTCATCTAAGTAAAAATGCATTCAAACGTGCCATTGGTCGACTTTTCAAACAAGGTCGCATTCGCATAGAAAAAGACGGCATCTATCTTGTAAAATCCAAATAACCAAAAGCTGCTTAACGCAATATGAACCACGTAGCGAGTACGTGGTTCATATTGCACTTTTTATTGCATTTTATCGCATTAACATTGTTAACGTTGCAAATAAAACTTCTTTTTCTAATGGTTTTGGAAGTAAGTACTTCAATCCCATACTCTTAACTTCACTTAATAAATTCGCATCAAAAAGTGAACTCAACATAATAATCTTTGCATCTGCATTTTCTTTTAATAAAATCTCTGCTGTCTCTAAGCCATCTATTCCTGGCATAATGATATCTAATATTACGATATCC
>JAFORL010000162.1 GCA_017393285.1 Lachnospiraceae bacterium | reverse complement strand
TTTTATGTAATAGGAAATTGCGATGCAATTTCCTATTACATAAAAAACGCTCCGCGAGGATGCGCAGACCGCGGAGATGGAGTTAATTGCTGCGCAATACCGCGGTCGCGCTAGAGTTTTGCAAGCAAAACTCTTTGTTCCTTTATTTTAAAGGTATTGTCAGTAGCTACTTAAAAAAACACGTTCCTATATTGTGATGACTGCAAAGCAGTCATGTACGTGACTTTAAAAGTATGTATCAGTAGATATTTTTCTTGCATTCAAGCAGAAAAAAATCTATAATAAGATATAAGCATGCAATTGAAAGAAAGAATAAAATACATGGAATCAGTGAGATGGATAAGGAGGAAGGAATATGGTATCAAAAGAGGGAAAGATTACAATTAAGAATGTGCCTAATATTACAGAATTAGCAGGTGAAAAGGTAATGGTCGATTTTCAACAAGGTTTATATTTTATGTTAAAAGGAACAGGAAATGCCATTTGGGACTTGATTGAGGATGGAATTGCGGTAAAGACCATCATTGAAAAATTAACGGAAGAATATGATGTGTCAGAAGAAGAGTGTACCGCTGCTACGATTTCCTTTTTAGAAAAGTTAGAGAAATTTGGTTTTATTGAGGGAACGGTATGAGTATCATAGGTTTCTTTAAGTACAACAAAAATAGAAGGATTACGATTGAGGCCTGGTATTTTTGTATGTGGTATCGGTTGCTGATTCGTTTTTTGCCATCTAATAAGTTAGAAAAAAGATTTGGAATTCGAGATCAAGAGACTAGTAGAGAGGTAAGCAAAAGGGATTACTATTGGGCATATCGTGCAGGTTATGAAGCAAATAGAATCGCTGAAAAGACGCCTTGGGACAGCAAGTGTCTGGTTCGAGCTTTGGCAGCCAGAAAAATATTGGAACGTAGAAAAGTTGCCACCACATTATACCTGGGTGTGGGTTGGGAGGTAAAAGAGAAGAATCCCATGATCGCCCATGCCTGGCTCAGATGTGGCGAATTGTATGTTACGGGTGGCAATGGAGAAGGATATGCGATTGTAGCTATGTATGGAAATTCATCAGAAGATAAATAGGTGGATTCATTATAATGCCATAGAATAGAAAGGAAGAATAGAATGAAAAAGTTAAATTTGAAAAGGAATTTTACGAATGGATATCAAAAAATGTCTATATTCTTTTTGATTTGTATGTGTATGGTATTAGGATTTTTGTTTGTAAGAGAAAAAATTTGTGCTGCCAATAATATTTTAGCTATTGATTCTTATGAGATTGAAAAGGGAGATTTTTCGCCTGGATCAGAGGCTACCGTTTCTTTTCAGTTACGCAATAGAAGTACAAAAGTAGCAAAAGATATAAGAATACAAGTGAGTGCGGATAATGGTGTGACACCGGTATACGGAGATAGCAATCAGATTTTCTTAGAACAGATTCCGGCCGGTGCAACGCAAGAGTTATTGGTGGATTTTGATATTCCGGACGAAATAGATGCAGAAAAAACCGCAATTATGTTACAGATTTCTTATGGATTCGGTGCTGACAGAGAGATGAACAGTCCAAGTATTTTTGTTCCAATTCAACATACCAATGCTTTTGAAATCAATAGTGTTTCCGTTGCAGAAAGTACGAAGGTGGGGGCGAAAGCATTGGTAAGTGTTACCTATTCTAACCAAACAGAAGCAACCCTACGAAACGTTAAATTTTTATTTGAAGGTGCGATTGCAGCAGATAGTAAATATGTGGAAATTGGAAATGTAGAATCAGGAGTTTCTTTGTACAAGGATATGTATGTGGTATTCACAGAACAAGGACAACAGGATTTAGAGATTCAGGTATCCTATGAAGATGCGGAAGGGAAATCTTATACCAAAGATGTTTCCAAGGAAAGTATTCTTGTTATGGCAGATAGCACTGCACAACCAGACAAATCTTATGAAGAAATGCAAGTGCATAGAAAAGAAATACAAAAGAAGAAAGATATTGCAAAAGGTGTGGTAGGATTTTTTATGTTCGTATTTGGAATTGCTGTTTTACTAGGCATAAAAAGAAGAATGCAGAGACAGTAAGGTATGAGAGTAGTTTGGTCAAAGGCTAGCTTGGGCTTCCATAAGATATGTAGATATTTTATGGGGGTAAAGAATGCGCGTATGCAGCGGTTGCCCAGTGACAGGTGTAGTTTTTAACATGGGATAGGAGGCAGTTTTACATGGAAATGAAAGTGAATATCAAACGTTGCCTGTATGAATTGTGGAAAGAAAGAAAATTAATTTGTCTGATTGTGGTATTTAGTATATTAGTTGGTGTATTTATGATGCTCAATGTAAATGAGATGGGAAATTATAGTGCAACTTCTTCTATTTACAGTATGTCCTATACAAGTGGAAATACAGAACAAGGAGAAACCACCAATTTATCAGAATTTTCAGAGGTTGTACAGAGTACCAATGTTGCCAGACGTGCAGCAGATATTTTAGATCGAGATGGTATTACAAGTGATAATATTCAAAATTTATATAGTACATCTGCAAATGGTGGAAATTTAGTATATGTTTCTTCTTATGCAGATGATCCGGATTTGGCAGTAAATGTTGCAAATGCAGTAGCAGAGGCATTTGTAGTAGAATATAAAAATTTGACTGGTATAGAAAATGTACAAGTATTTGAAAAAGCGCAAAATGCAGCATATTATAGTGGCGATAGCACCAATAAAAAGATGACCCTTTTGGTTACCACTGGTGTGGGCTTTTTCTTAATCTGTATGATTATTGTTGTGAGAACAATTTTCTCAGCAAAAATTCAGGATTATTCAGAATGTACATTGGATGACTTGATTCCAATCTTGGGACTTGTACCAGATGAGAAGAAGTAGAAAGTGGGTGTGACATGAGAGAGCATGTGGAAGTTACATTATCGGATAACAAATATGTATTAGCGGGTTATGATGGTGTGACAGTACAGATTCATTTGCAAAAAAAAGAAAAACAACAATCCGTATTTATGATTTGTGGAACAGATCCTAATGTGGGAGCTACTTCTACAGCGCTTCATATTGCAGCAGGATTGGCTAAAACGGCTCAATCGGTATTGTTGTTAGATGCGGATATGAGAAAAGCACCACAGAAAAAAATGATTGGAAAAGAATGCGAGAATACATTGGCAAAATATCTAATGGGACAGTCTACATTAGAAGCGATACAATATGAGACCAATATTCCGAATTTGACTTTTGTACCTGCGGGTTTTTCTTTGGTTCCGGTACAGCTTTTATGTACGAAAAAGCTGGAAAGTTTCATAAAGGATTTGCGAGGGCAATATGACTTTATTATTATCAATGTTTCCGCTGCAGGTGCATCTGCCGATTCTGAGACTTTATTAGGTCTGGTTGATCAGATTGTTATGGTTGCTGCACCGGGAAGAAGTTACAAAAAACAAGTGATTGCATTACAACGGTTATATCAACAGTATCAAGTCCCTTTGTTGGGCGTGTTGGTAAATCGTGTAGACCGCTATGCATATCGAGAGTACTATAAGCATAGTGATTATTATATGGGTGAACGAAAGAAAGTAGGCATATGGCGAAGATTTGTGGAAAAGATAAGACCGACCCAGGCAATAGCAGTTGGTGCGCCTATGCAGTTGGCAAATACAGACAACAAAGAAGAGACCGAAATAGAAAAGAAAAACGAGAAAGATATAGAGTTGAAAAAGAAAAAGTAGAGGTAATGATGTATGGAAAATCATGTGGAATATCTTTTAAAGGTCTTAGATTGTTATATATGGGATAAACCAGTGGTTTTGCCGCCTAAGGATATAGATTGGGATCAGTTTGCGAAGGCAGCAGGTGCTGGAGAAGTATTATTACAAATATACAAAAAACTCAATGAATTGCCAGAAGAACACAAGCCACCGGTACAGTTGATGGAAGAATTACGGGGAGTTTCTACTTACAAGGGTTTGAAGAAGATTGAGCAATATAGTTTTTTCTCGAAAATTTTGCAGGAGGCAAAAAAAAGAGAAATTGCTGTGGTATTGTTTAAAGGACCGATTTTAGCAGATTTATATCCGGAACCTTTTTTGAGAAATTCTTCAGATATGGATGTATATGTTTCACCTGAGCAGTTACCTATGTTTGAAAGCTTGCTTTTGGAAATGGGTATGATTAAAAATGAAAAACATTCCAAAGAAATGGTGCCTGTTTACTATATTCCTAAATTCTTCATGATTGAAGCACATTGCTGTTTATATGAAGATTATCAGGGCAAAAGAGTACAGTTGCTGAAACAGATGGCATTAGAAGCAGAAGAAAAAAGGGTAGAGATGGATGTATGTGGTTTACATATCACCACATTAGGCTATGAAGAACACCTGATTTTTTTAATGTTTCATTTAATCAAACATATTTCTTATAGTGGCTGTTCTTTGAAGACCATTATAGATTTGGTACTTTATATCAATCGTTACATAGAATGTATCGATTTGCAACATTTTTGGAAAGTCATGAAACAATTAAAGTATGATGTATTTTGCCGTACTTTATTTAGCGTGGGTGTATACTACTTCCATTTGACGCAGGAGATTTTTATTGACGATTCTTACAGTGAACATATGGCAGTACAGACTTTGGAACGGATGTATCATACAGGTATTATTATGAGCGATATGGAACATATTGAGGAGGATCGGAGAGCCTCTTCCATTGCATTTCAATCGGTGTATGATCATGAGAAGAAAGTTTGTAAAATGAAAATGTTGAGAAAGGCTTGCTTTCCTAGTAGCAAAGATTTATCTTTCCGCTATATGTATGCAAGAAAATATCCAGTGTTAATCGGATTTGCCTGGATGCATCGTGCAATGAATTACACGATATTTATGCTCATGGGGAAAAAGGAAAAAGCGAATATGCGGGGAGATATGCAATTAGCTAATAGAAAAGTTTCCCTGCTACGTGACTTAGATTTACTCAATAAGGATTAAATGGATATTGGAGGAACATTATGAAAATCGCAATGCTGGGGCATAAGCGCATTCCGTCAAGGGAAGGCGGGGTAGAAGTTGTGGTAGAAGAACTGGCTACCAGAATGGTTGAACGAGGACATCAGGTGGTAGCTTACAATCGAAAAGGAAAACATGTATCAGACGAAAAATATTCTGTGGATACCCATACTTCTGTTTATAAGGGAATTAAAATTGTGCAGGTACCCACTGTCGAGAAAAAGGGTTTGAATGCCTTGATTTATTCGGTTTTGGCTACCTTTAGAGCCATTTTCGGTAAATATGATGTCATACATTTTCATGCAGAGGGACCATGTGCTATGCTTTGGTTACCAAAATTGTTTGGAATTTATACGGTTGCGACAATTCATGGATTGGACTGGCAACGTGCCAAGTGGGGAGGGCTCGCTACCCGATATCTGAAATTTGGAGAAAAGATGGCTGCGAAAAAAGCAGATCGTTTGATTGTTTTATCCAGAAATATGCAACAGTATTTTATGGAGCAGTATCAGAGGGAGACGATTTATATTCCCAATGGTGTAGCAATACCACAATTGCGGGAGTCAAAAGAAATCACCAAAAAATTTGGTTTGCAGGGCAATGACTATATTTTATTTTTAGCAAGAATTGTACCTGAAAAAGGGGTGCATTACTTGTTAGAGGCATTTCGACAGATTGACACAGATTTAAAACTTGTGATTGCAGGAGGCTCCAGTCATTCAGCGGATTACTATCAGGAGATTGCAGAAATGGCAAGTCAGGATGAAAGAGTGGTTATGACTGGCTTTGTCCAAGGGCAACTTTTGGAAGAGTTGTATAGTAACTGTTCTGTTTATATTTTGCCAAGTGATGTGGAAGGTATGCCTATCAGTTTACTGGAAGCATTGGCATATGGAAGGTCTTGTCTGGTAAGTGATATTCCTGAAAATAAAGAATTGGCTGGCAGTCATGCGAATTATTTTATGCATGGGGATGTAGCAGATTTGAAAGAAAAGTTAAATGCATTGCTCATTAAGGGAGCCGGAATGCAGGAAGAGAATATTGCTTATGTAAGAGATACGTTTGATTGGGAAAAAGTAGTAGATCAAACCTTGGCATTATATGAGAAGAAGGATTGATGTAACACTTTGTTTGAAACTACACATAGCATGTCCTGATTGCAAGCATTAAGTCTCAATCCATGAGACTGGGCGCGGAATTTGGTGTAAGGGATATGGTAATGGAAAGGAAAAGCGCCTTCTATGACCGTACAGCTTATGGTTGAAGGATTATGTGTCAGTGTAGGGCAATGGGGTGTGGAATTGTGATAAATGAGAAAAGAACATGTGTCAGGAGGAAAAAATGGCAAATCAGAAAATAAAAATTGGCATATTAACGCATCATTATATTAAGAATTATGGTGCTTTTTTACAAACTTATGCCTTACAACAGTATTTGACAGAGACCTATCCGGATGCGGATGTGAAAATTATTGATTATGTTAATCAAAAGCATAAATGGATTAATATAGCTGGTTGTTTTCGCTTCTTTAAAGGGAAAGAAAACCTGCGAGCATATTTAGAAAAAATAAAACTTCCCAAAACCTTTGCTAAGGAAGAAAAGAAATATTTACATTTAACGAAGCGGGTGCGTTCATCAAAGGAAATTAATGCACTGGGGCTAGATCTTATTTTGGTTGGTAGTGATGAGGTATGGCATTATCAGGATAAGGCATATGCACCGGTAAAATTCGGATATGGATTACAGGCAAAGGGAATCGCATCTTATGCGCCTAGTTGTGGAGGTGTAGATACGACTAAGCCTATACCAGCTGCGGTGCAAGAGGGAATGCAACGGTTTACACATTTTTCTGCCAGAGATGATATAGCAGAATGGCTGGTGCAGACTACCGTAGGCAAGAAGGCGGTACGTGTATTAGATCCTACGCTTTTATATGATTTTCCGATTTATGAGGATTCTTTTACAGAGAAGCTAAAGAAAAAGCCTTATATGTTGATGTATTTCTGTGAAAAATTAGCAGCAGAGGGGCATCAGCAGTTGATTGACTATGCCAAGAAAAAAGGTTGGGAAATTTATGGGGCAGGAGAATATGCCAAATACTATTCGGATATTACCACAAATCTCACACCTTTTCAGTGGGTAGAGATGTTTAGAAATGCGCAATTGGTGGTAACCGGAACTTTTCATGGGGTTGTATTTTCATTGATATCTAAAAGAAATTTTGCAGCGTATTTAACAAATCCAAGTAGAGTAAAGAAAGTACATTCTTTATTAGAACAATTTGGCTTATCAAATCGCATATTTACAGAAAAGCAGATTGGTCAAATGCAGAATTTGTTTGCGCAGGATATAGATTATGGGAATTTTGGAGAACAAATGGGAAAAATTAGGGAAACAAGCTATTCATATCTTTCAGATGTGATTGCAACAGTACAGGAGGATAAAAAAGCGTGAAACCAAAAGATGTAACAAGGAAACATGCATATTTAATCATTGCACATAACAATGTGGAGTTTTTGAAAAGAGAATTGCAATTGTTAGATGATTCAAGAAATGATATTTATTTGCATTTGGATTGTAAAATGCCAAATGTAACTGAAACAGAATTAAAAGGCGTCTTAAAGCAAGCTTCACTTTTCTTCGTGGATCGAGAGGATGTGAAATGGGGGGGATATTCCATTGTTCGCGTGACGATGTCTTTGCTAAAAGCTGCATATAAACGTGGTCCATATAGCTTTTATCATTTGATTTCAGGGGCAGATTTACCCTTGCATTCACAGGACTACATTCATGATTTTTTCGATGCGCATGAAGGCTTTGAATTTGTAGCTTATGATCGACCGGTTATGTTAGAACAGGTAAAAAAGAGAGTATCCAGATTTTATCTGTTTCAAGATTTATATGGGAGAAAACATAAGAAGTTCCCATTTGTTATGTTCTATGTATTTGAACGTATATTTTTAAAGCTGCAAGATCTTTGCAAAGTAGATCGTTTTGCAAAAGAAAATATCATTGTGCAAAAAGGACCGGAATGGTTTAGTATCACCAATGTCTTGGTGAAAGAAATTTTATCTAAAGAAGAATGGATCAAAAAACATTTTCAATTTACCAGATGTGCAGATGAAGTGTTTGTGCAGACGGTTTTACGTAATTCTGACAGAAAAGATTATGTTTATATGAATGGGCTGCGAGATGCAAAATGTTCCCCTTGTATGAGATATATTGATTGGAAAAGAGGAAAACCTTATACTTGGCGAGAGGAAGATTACGATGAATTAGTAGCGTCGCCATATTTATTTGCTAGAAAGTTTGACCCCAATGTAGATGCGGTGATTATTGACCGTATCATTGCACACATTGAGGAAGAAGAATGTAAAGGAATGTAGGCGTCTTACTACAAACAGAAAGGTGGAGCAATAGATGTTAAAAATTGATGCTAAATTTATAAAAATAACATATGCGATATTTGCTTTTTCTTGGTTTGTAGGAGATTATACAGGAAATTGGAATGATGATTACAAATATGGTTTTTGGATTATTTCAGCTTTGGCTGCACTTTTTCCAATTACATATTATGCCTTGGGATTTAAGCGTGAAAAAATAAAATGGGATACCTATCTGCTGAAACAGGTGGCGACTGTAGTTGGAGTCTTTGCTGTGATTTCTATCATGGCGACAGCTGTAAATGGACATCATCTTTTTATGTGGAAAGACTTATTTTATTTGCTGATGCCGGCTTTGTATGTGTTTGAAATTATAAACATGGATCAAAGCGATGATTTTGACTATTATATTGATTGGATTTTTTACACCTTTGCATTAAATTTGGTGCTGATTTGTAAGGTATCCTCTTTTACGGTATCTAACTTTATGTCCATTTCTTTTGCAGAGTCCTACTCGCCTTGGGAAACGGGATTGGCAGATGTATTTTGTATCTGCTTTTTCTATTATTTCATGCGTCGAAAATGGGGGAAATGTGCCTTGGCCGGTTTTTTTAATATTCTCTCATTTAAAAGATTGGACTTGATTTTTATGGGGTTTATTCTTTTGTTTGGTTGGTTTTTAAAAGATAAACCTGTTCCAAGATGGGTAGAATATATCATAAAAGTTTTTTTGATTCTGTCACCTATTTTGATTTATTTAACAACGGAAGACGCATTTGCAAACTGGTTTGAATCAGCTTTTAACATGGATTTGAACAGCTTTACCATGGGGCGTTTCAACCAAATCAATTTTATTGTAGACTTGGATGATAATATGACAGGTTTGGGCATGACACATTATATGTTGGTGAAATATGATTTTGATATTCATCGTTTGCATTGTGATGTCATCCGTATACTATTGGAAACCACAGCCCTTGGATTGGTTGTATTTGTCAATGGTTATGTTAATATCGCAAAAAGAAATCAAAAAGCATTTAGTTTAGTGGTATTTTTCCTAATCGTTATGATTACCTCAACTTGTATGGAAAATACTTATTATTGGATGTTGATGTATTTGGTAACAGAGAGTTTACAACGTATTGCACGCAGAAAGGAAGCACAGACGGCATGTATAGAAATGATAGAGAACGCGTAAAAACCCAATCTAAAAATGCAAAAGAAGAAAAAAATGTGGTTTCCCTTGTGATTCCTGTGTATAACGGCGCAGATTCTTTGGAAAAATGTTTACAAAGTATCGAAAAACAGACTTATCCATATTGGGAAGTGGTAGTCGTAGATGATGGCTCGCAGGATCACAGCGTTGCAATTATGGAACAATGGGCAAAGAAAGATTCACGCATACGTTATTTTCATAAGGAAAATCAAGGGGTGTCTGCTACTAGAAATTATGGCATAAGCCAAGCTAGTGGTAGCTATCTGATGTTTGTAGATTGTGATGATACCATGGCGGAAAACTATGTAGAAACCATGGTGGCAGCCTTGGAAAAGTCGGGGGCTGATTTGGGAATCGCTGGATATACCAGAATAAAAAATGGAGAGCGTAGTCAGCAAAAAGTGAAAAATCATACCTATCCGTTAGCAGATGGGACTTTTGTTGCGGACTTTTTTCAATTATATAATGCTTGGTTGTTGCATATGCCATGGAATAAGATTTATAAAAGAGAATTGATTGGTGCATTAACTTTTCCTTTAGATAAAAGTTTGGGAGAAGATTTGTTGTTCAATCTGGCTTATATGGAGCAATGCAAGAAAATACAAACGGTAGATTCTTGCGGATATCAATATGTAATAGCTATGGCAGGCAGTCTTGCGACCACTTTTCGTGAGGATAAGATGGAAAATTCCTTGGATTTACATAGAAGTGTCTGGCAGTTTGCAGAAAATATGTTTGGCAGGCAAAAGGTTGCGCAACAAGGAGACAGTCGATTGATGAAAGAGTTGCATGCCTATCTGAGACAGTTACTATTAACAGATGGAAAGACTTGGAACGAAAAGAAAAAAATAATGAAACATTATTTTTCGCATCCGGTCATTAGAGAGAATTACAAAAATTTATCTAAAAAAAATGGTGCAGATGGTATGTTGGCAAAATTTTGTATCAAAAAACAGTTTATCCCTTATTGTACCTTGCTGGTAATTGGTGCCTGGGCAAAAAAACAGGTGCAGAGAAAAATGTGGATCAAACAGATGGTTTTCAAGTAAATGGTCATGACTGCTTTGCAGTCACCACTATGTATGAAAGTACATTGCTTCGCAGCCATGTGACTCTCGCAATTTCAGACCAGTATTCGTAATCATCATAATGTATAAAAGAAAGAAGGAAGGAACATGACAGAACTGAAGAAACGTGAGAATTGGGTAGATTATTTAAAAGCAGTTGCCTGTATGTCTGTAGTGATGTTTCATGTAATATACGGCTTGCAAAATGCTGGTTTACAGTGTTCGCCGTTTTTTTTAATGATCAAGAGAATATGTGGAACTTTTCAAATTCCAATTTTTATGTTCGCTAGTGGGTATCTATATGGAAAAGGGTCTATGTTAGAAGATATTCATAAATATCCTAAGTTTTTGTTTCGAAAGCTCATTAATTTAGGGGTACCTTATGTGATTTTTTCAGGGGTATATTATGGCGTGAATGTAAGCATGAGTCATTCGGTTAATTTTACATACACAATTAGTGATCTTTTGCATATATACGATACACCTTTAGCGCAGTATTGGTACTTATTTGCCTTGTTGTTACTGTTTATTGCTGTGCCTTTGTTTGAATGGGTATTTGCAAATGAATGGTTGATTTTGTCTGTGTTCCTGGCGTGGAAAGTCATTAATATGTTTTGGATTTCAAAGACAAATTATGATTATTATTTTGCGCAATATGCTATGTATTTTTATATGGGAACCATTTATAGCAGACATCATGAGGAGATAGCCTTTGGCAAACAAAAGCAGAGAAGTATCTATCTGCCTTGGGTGCTTTCTTTATGTTTGTTATTTAGCATAGAATTCTATAATTGGGAAGAATCCATGCAGGCTTATGCATTGATTGAAGTGCTTTGTGCTTGTCTAGGCATATATAGTTTGGTTGGAGTTTTTGAACGTTATGAGACAAAAATTGGAAGAAAGTGGTTACAAGCCATTGCGAAGTATTCCTTCCCTATTTATCTTTTGCATACCATATTTACTGCTGCCATCCGGATTGCATTAAAGAAAGTGGGTATTGTATGGGATGTAGCACAAGTATCGGTGGGATTTGTATTGGGGTTGGCAATTACCTGGGGCATTGCCTGGGTAATGGATCAATTGCGTTTTCCTATGATTGCCTTTTATCCGGAAAAAACCATAAAACAATGGAGGAATAAGAATTGACACAAGAAAAAAAACAAGAACGGGTAGTTTGGATTGATGTAGCAAGAGGGCTGGGAATATTGTTGGTGGTTTTGGGACATACCTTAACAACACCGGTTCGAAATGCCAATCATGGCTTGTTTGCCTTGTATTCGGCAATCTATTTTTTTCATATGCCATTTTTATTTTATTTGTCAGGTTGTACTTTTCGGCTTTTATGGAAGAGAAATATACAATATAGCTTTGGAAAGTGGTGCAAAAAAAAGTGTAATACTTTACTATTGCCTTATGTGACATATGGTATTGTTGTGTATTTGATTTTTGCTTTGGCAAATGCAATTCCGGTCTGCCATCGAATTTTGGAGCCGGAAGGCTATGGATTACAAGCTGTTTCAACCTGGATGAGACAGATGATTACCGTACGGGGAGAGGATTTGTATTCCTACCATTTATGGTTTATCTATGCCTTGTTTATTATGAATATTTTCAGCTTTTTAGTTGGCAAATATAGTAAGTATGATAAGCAGCTTTTACTGTTCCTTGGCATTCTTTTCATGGGGCTTCGTGTATGTGTGATCCAGATCAATGACTGGGGAATTATCAATCTGGTCATGAAGTGTTATTTTTGGTTTGTCTTGGGAAGCTATTTCGATGTATCCAAGTTCATTGAAAAATGGTACGGAAAAGTCTGGGCTATTTTTTCAGTGGTTTATGTAGCTTATTATGTGACACACGAGGGAATATTTGGTCAAACTTGGGTGTATCTAAAATATATGTATCCCTTGCCAATGGAGATAATCAAATGGATTATGGATGTGGGATTGATTGTTGCTTGCATTTGGAGTTCTACAGTTGTGGCTGGTTACGTTAAAAGATTTTTGGAATATACAGGGAAACAGTCCTTTGGAATTTATTTGTTTCACCAACCATTTTTTGCTTCGGGATTTGGTATGGTATTGTTTCAAGTATTACATTTACCATTATATATCACAATTCCACTTACTTTTGTGTTGTGTTATGCAATTCCTTTGGGCATTGTCTGGATTTTGCATACCAGATATTTTTCTGTATTCGCACCATTTTTCTTTGGATTTAGAGAAAAAAGGAATAGCTAAGGAGGCTTTATGAAAGTATCAATTATTATTCCGGTTTATAATGCAATAGAATATTTGAAAGCCTGTATTGATTCGGTTTTACAACAGACCTATCAAAATTTGGAGGTCATTTTGGTAGACGATGGTTCTACAGATGGCAGTGGAGAGATTTGTGATTCTTATGCCCAAAGTGATGAACGGGTACAAGTGATACACCAGGAAAATCAAGGGGTTTCCATTGCCAGAAATACTGGCTTAGCGCAGGTAAAAGGGGATTATGTACAGTTTGTAGACAGTGATGATTGGTTAGACCCTAATATGACAGAAATTTTAGTAGAAGAGATGAAAGCAGAAGTGGACTTGGTAGTTTGTGGCTTCTATGAGCAAAATCTGGAATATGCAAAAGTTTCTGCACCGGCAGATCCAAAGGGGATATATGATAGAAATCTGTATTTGGGACGGATTACCAAAAATCCTTATTCTTTTCATTATGGTGTCTTATGGAATAAATTGTTCCGTACAGAACTATTAAAAAAACAAGTACAATTTCAGGAAGCTATGGATTTTGGTGAAGATTTTATCTTTAATTTACAGTATTTAAAACATGTGCGAAAAATAGCTGTCCTAGATCAGCCCTTATATTATTATGTGAGATACAATACCGGTTCTTTGATGTATCGACAGGCAGTGGGAAAAGCAGAGGTAGAAAAATATAAAAGGTATTTGGAAAAAAGATTACTGATTTTTCGGAATTATAAGCAGTTTTACAAGGAAGTGGAAATGTACGATTCTTTTTCTAAGGAAATACTCTGCTATCTGTTAAAGGTTTATGTATCAGAACGGTTAGAAATTGCTGTGGCATTGTCTTTTTCAAAACAGGAAAAACAGGAGTGTTATGAGATTTTGAAAAATAATCCGGATATGATTGCCTTGCAACAGGAACTGCCAAGCCTATTTTATTTCAAGAAATCCTTGCAGTATACCTTAGGAAAAATCAAAGTTTTATTGCGAAATCGATTTGTCAAGAATTAAAAGGAGGAAATTTGCATGCAATCTGCTGTAGCGTTAAGTATAGTGATGCCTGTATACAATGCAAGGGCTAAGGTTGAAAAAGCACTGGAGAGTATACAGAATCAGACCTTTACAAATTGGGAATTGTTATTGGTAGATGACGGTTCCAAAGATGGTAGTTTGGAACTGCTACGTGCCTGGGAAGAAAAAGATTCCAGAATACATGTAATTGCAAAAGAAAACCAAGGTGTTTCCATTGCCAGAAATACTGGCATGAAAGCCGCTGCGGGACAGTATCTGACTTTTGTGGATGCAGATGATTATTTGGAATATGATGCCTATGAAAAAGTCATGGACTGGGTAGAAAAAACAAAGTCAGAGGCCTGTTTATTTGCCTATTATGATGAAAAAGATGGAAAAAAAGAAGAAGTTTTGCTACCTTGGGAAAGCGGAAGTGTATTGGGTCAAACAGAAATATGGGAACAGTTAATTCCCTATATGATTAAGGTATTTCCGGAAGATAGCATTGCAAATAATATATTTGGTTCCGTATGGAGACTTTTGGTCAAGAGAGCTTGCGTGGAAGAACACCAGTTACAATTTGATACTTCTATTCAAATTGCAGAAGATTTTGACTTTTCCATTCACTTATTTCAGTATTTGGAAAGCATTGTGATAGTAAATACCTGTTTATACCATTATATTCGTTGGGGTAATACCACCATGGATGTTTATCGCAAACAACAATTTCAAGAAGGAATGGATAATCAGCATCGCTTGCGGTATTTCTTAGAAGAAGCCAAGAAATATCATGCATTAGAAAAAAGATACATAGGCAGTTATATTGATGTGTGTATTGGCAGTCTGGTGAATTTTGTCAGACCTGGCGCACCAGGGTTGCTTCAAACGATGAGAGAATTATCAAGAGTGGTCAATCAAATTGCAGATGACTCCATTTATGATAAATTAGACCAAGTACAATTAACCCAAAATCAAAAGCGTATTTTTGATTTGATGAAAAAAAGAAGAGTATTGACGATTTTAATTTTATTGCATATGCGACAATTCAAAAAAAGGCATAGTAAAAAATAAAAGGATAGGTCCTTTATTAGACCGAAACATAGAGCATTACAAACACGTTTAGCGGATAGAAAGGCGGCAATGGAATGAGCGCAAACGGAAGAATAGAAAAAATGAAAAAGAATATAGCATGGGGAACCTTTAGTCGTATTGTAGTTATGATTTATAGTTTTGTTTCCCGTACCTATTTTATCAAATATCTGGGCGTGAGTAACCAGGGAATCAATGGCTTGTTTTCTAATATCTTAACAGTATTGTCCTTTGCTGAGTTGGGAATCGGAACTGCCATGAACTATAGTTTATACAAATTGGTGGCAGATGAGAATATTCCTAAAATAAAGGCTTATATGGGATTTTATAGGAAAGCCTATCGCGTGATTGCAGCTGTCGTTGCAGGCGTAGGTTTGGCCATTATGCCTTTTATCCCTATGATGATGAAGGAGGAGGATATTGCCAATGCCGGTGGTAATATTTTTATCATTTATGGCTTGTATCTATTTAATACCGTATGCTCCTATTTTGTATCCTACAAGTATAGTTTGTCCAATGCAGAACAAAAAGGATACATATTTACCAATATCAATCTGGTTTTCAATTTAATATGCCAAACAGGGCAATTGGTGATTTTGTTCCTTACAAAGAATTTTATTGCCTATTGTTGCGTGGGAGCAGTGGTGCAATTGTTCCAAAATTTAATGACAAACTGGTATATGAATCGTTTGTATCCATATTTGAAAGACAAGAATGTGGATAAATTAGAGCCGGCGGAATTACAGGAAATTGTGAAAAATGTAAAAGCCTTGGTGATATCCAGAATCGGATCTATTTTAGTCAATTCTACGGATAACATTATTATTTCTGCAGTGATTAACGTGGCAAGTGTGGGTGTCATTGATAACTATAATACCTTACTTAAAAATGTAAATGGTTTTATGTTGATTATTATGAATTCACAAACAGCAAGTTTTGGTAATTTGATTGCATCCGAAGGAAAAGAAAAACAATACAAACTATTTTGTAATTTCCGCTTTTTGACATTTTGGATCTTTGGATTTGCGTCCATTGCCTTGTTTACTTTGATGTCACCCTTTGTTGCTATTTGGTTGGGCTTGAGTGACAATTTTTTTGTGGCTGATTTTACAATTTTTCTCATTCTGTTTAATTATTATTTATCCGGTCATCGTAGTTGTGTGTATAATGTAAAGGTAGCCGGTGGTATTTTTGATCAGGATAAATACCTTGCTTTTGCAACTGCAGGTGTAAACTTGGTGGCTTCTATTGGATTTGCTAAATTGATTGGCATGCCGGGTATCTATTTGGGAACGGTACTACAGGGCTTAATTGAGACAGGGGTAAGACCATATTTTATATATCGTGATATTTTTGAGAAACCAGTTAAATCATATTTTATCAAGGGACTGCAATATTTATTCTTGGTTTTGGTAGCAGGGGCTATGTGCTACGGAATGCGATTGCTGATTTTACCAACCAGTGTACTGAGAATGGCAACCGGAGAAACCATTTTAGCCAGAGTTGGTCAGATTGGACTGCGTTTTGTGATTTTGACTGTATGCGCTACGATTATTCCGAATGTAATTTTTTGGTTGTGTTATCACAAAGAACCAGAATACCAATATATCAAAAATATTTTTAGTAAGATGTTAGCAAAGTTTCAAAAGAAAAAAGCATAAGGGAGGCGAACATATGGCAGTAAGCAGGTTACGGTCGGCATGGAGAGATGTCAAGGCTTATGGCTGGGGCTGGAAAGATAGAATGACGAAAGCATGGGTTGGACAACCCAAAATTTGTTCCATAGAAGAAACCTACGAAAAAATCTTACAGGACCAGGTTTCTGTGAGTCGATTTGGAGATGGAGAATTTAAATGGATGGCACAATTGCCACAATTCACCTTTCAAACACCGTCGCCCTTGATGCGTCAGCGTTTGTTAGAAATCAGTAAAAGTGACTTGCCAAACCATATTGTTTGTCTTTCGGATACCTTTGGTGATTTAAAACAATATAATCCCTATGGCAGAAAATTTTGGGGAGAGTTTATGGGAAAATACCGGAAAAAATGGATGTCTTATCTATTACCGGGAAAAACCTATTACAATACCAATATGACTAGACCTTATATGGATTATGCAGATAAGACACCTTGTGCCAATAGATTTACCATGTTAAAGAAAATATGGGAAGCGAGAGAAGTGGTATTGGTAGAAGGGGAAAAATCCAGATTAGGAATTGGAAATGACTTGTTTGCTTCAGCCAAAAACGTGAGAAGAATTTTAGCGCCTGCGACCAATGCCTTTGATGTTTATGAGGAAATTTATCAGAGTTGTTTACAATTGCCCAAAGAGGTCTTGGTATTGATTGCTTTGGGACCAACTGCCACCATATTGGCATATGATTTGGCGAAAGTAGGGTATCAGGCCTTAGACATTGGGCATGTAGATGTAGAATATGAATGGTTTCGTATGGGGGCATTGGAAAAGGTGCCCTTGGCTAATAAGTACGTGAATGAATCACTAGAAGGTAGAGAAGTTGGAGAATTAAAGGATTTGACCTATCAAAATCAAATTATAGCCAAAATAGAAGCCAAAAATGAAGGATAATAAAAATGTAATACAAGACAAGAGAACGAAGTTTGACCATTCAGTTGGGAGGTAAATACATGATTTCAGTAATTGTTCCTATATACAAAGTCGAGCCATATTTAGAAGATTGCGTGAATTCTATTCGACAACAAACCTATCAGGATTTAGAAATTATATTGGTAGATGACGGGAGTCCAGACGGTTGTCCTGCACTTTGCAATCAATTTGCGAAGGAAGATTCTCGTATACGAGTGATTCACAAGGAAAATGGTGGCTTATCAGACGCCAGAAATGCAGGAATCGATGCTGCAAAAGGTGAATTTATTACTTTTGTAGATAGTGATGATTATATGCATTCCCTGACTTATGAGAAAATGATAAAAATATTGGAAGAGCATGAGGAAGTGGACATGGCTGTATGGCAATTTCAAGAGGTGCCTGCAAATGAAAAATATAAAACGGAAGACGAACCTTTGAATTGGAATGGATATGTGATCCTCGATCATAGTCAGGTCCTTGCAGATATGCGTACAGAACAACGTGCCGCCTATATTGTTGCATGGAATAAGTTGTATAGACGGGAGCTTTGGAAGGATTTACGTTTTCCAAAGGGAAAAATTCATGAGGACCAATTTACCTCCTATAAGCCTTTGTGTCAGGCGCGTAAGGTTGCATACACGGATTATCCTTTTTACTATTACAGACAAAGGGAAGGCAGTATCATGACGACTTTTTCTACGAAAGAGTGTATGGATGATATCGAGGCATTGCAGGAAAAAATAGCATATTTTCGTGAATATGAGAAGGACTATTTTGCTGACTGGGCATGTGAGTG
Organism: Lachnospiraceae bacterium; assembly: GCA_017393285.1. Lineage (GTDB taxonomy): Bacteria > Bacillota > Clostridia > Lachnospirales > Lachnospiraceae > CAG-411. The sequence continues at coordinate 6,831 of JAFORL010000162.1, read as the reverse complement.
TTTAGATCAAATGTTTTATCATTATGGTCGTTCCAAAAAAGCAGGGGCAACTGCAACGGCAAAAGAAATTAAGCAGATTGCAAAAAACATTTACAAAGATTTGCCTAAGAAGGTAATAGCAAGTTTTCCTAAAGAAAGACGTGCCTATTTTCAGTCCTGTTTCGTAGGAGATGCCTATATGCAATGTTATATGGGATTGTATTGGAAACTTATGGCAGGACAGAGAAAAGTGAGTCGCAAAATAGAGAAGAAAAAGTTATATCAATTGGGGAAAAAGCATGCGACAGATGGGAACAATCCTAAGATTTCCTCTATTGAAGAAACGTTAGAATATATTCGTGAGAAAAAACTTTCAGTGAGTCGATTTGGAGATGGAGAGTTTAAGTGGATGGCGGGAATCCAACAAAACTCTTTCCAGGTAGCTTCAGAGGCTATGACAAGACGTTTGAAAGAAATTATAAAAAGTGAGGAAGAAGGACACATTGTATGCTTGTCAGATGGCTTTGATACCTTAGATAATTTAAAAGAAGATGCTAGAAACTTTTGGTTTACCTTTATGGGAAAATATAGACAAGAGTGGATTTCTTACCTAAAACCAAACAAACAATACTATAATACCAATATGACCAGACCTTATATGGATTATGCAGATCAGACACCTTGCGCCCATCGATTTGATTTATTAAAAGCGATATGGGAAGACCGGGACCTGATTTTGATTGAAGGAGAAAAATCTAGATTAGGGGTTGGAAATGATTTATTTCAAGGGGCAAAGAGTATCAAACGTATTTTAGCTCCAGCAAAAAATGCATATCAGAAATATGATGAAATTTTAGAAAGGGCTTGTAAATATGACAAAGATGCCTTGTATTTGATTGCCTTGGGACCCACAGCGACTATTTTGGCATATGATTTGCATCAAACTGGCAGACAGGCAATCGATGTGGGACATGTAGATATTGAATATGAATGGTTTTTAAGAAAAGCAGAAAAAAAGATAACCATAGAAAATAAGTATGTCAATGAGGTAGATGCTGGAAGATATTGTGTGGAAATGAAGGATCCAGCTTATCAAAGTCAGATTGTAGAAAAAATACTTTGGTAGAGGTTTGGCAATTCCGCAAGCAAACAGAAGGGAAAGGAAAAGGTAAAATGGAAGAGTTGATTTCTGTCATAGTTCCAGTATATGGGGCTGAAAAATATTTGAAGGTGTGTGTGGATTCTATTCGTCAACAAACTTATCAAAATTTAGAAATCATTTTAGTAGATGATGCTTCTCCGGATGGCAGTGGTGCAATGTGTGATGGATTTGCAAAAGAAGATTCGAGAATTACAGTCATTCACAGAGAAAAAAATGGTGGCATTTCTGCTGCGAGAAACAGTGGTTTGGCCATAGCAAAGGGTGCCTATATTGGATTTGCAGATTGTGATGATGATATGCATCCTAGAAATTTTGAAATTTTAGCTAAATTGCTGGAAGAACATCAAGTGGATATTGTGGTTGCAGATTATGAAGAAATTGAAGATGCTGATATGGACCACGAAGATGCAGAGATTGTGTATGATAAAATCCAAGTAACCGGTTATACGGGCGTAGAATGTATGAACCATTTATTAACTGTGAATAATGTGAAAACCATTTTACCTTGGAATAAGCTGTATAAAAGAAAGGTATTTGATGCCGGACATCGCTTTCCAGAGGGAATCAACGGAGAGGATGATTTTTGTATTCCGCATTTGCTTTGCGAGGCTGAAAAAGTCATATATACAGATGTATCTCTGTATTACTGGAGAAAGAGACCTAGCAGTTACAGCCGTTCTTTCAAACTTTCTCGTACCAGCTATTTGTATGTCTTAGAGGAACGGGAAGCGTTTCTTAAAGATAAGATTTCAGATGAATTGAAACATCGTTTTTTGGTACATTACATGGAAATTTTGTGGGATTTTTATTATCTGGTGAAACATCATTATCCAGAAGAAAAAGAGAGAATTCGTGGATATAGATGTAAATTTCAAAAAAAATACGAAGAAAATAAGGCAATATGGCAGATTCCATTGAAAAAGAAGTTGAAGTGGGATGTATTTCGTAAAGCAATTTGGATTAGTGACATTTGGTATGCCATTGATCAGGTGAAAAGAAAAACCATTCGTAAAATCAAAGGCATAGATAATTATTATAATTAAGAAAGTTACCAACAAATAACTTGGGGAAAGAGATGTGAGATGATGGAAGATAAAATTAGTATCATTGTACCTGTGTATAAAGTGGAAAACTTTGTAGAAAGATGTATTAAAAGTGTATTGAATCAGACCTATACAAATTGGGAAATGATTATGGTAGAGGATGGTTCACCAGACGGAAGTGGTGCCATCTGTGATTCTTATGCGGAAAAAGATTCTAGAATTCATGTGATACATAAAGAAAATCAAGGTGTGGCAGCAGCACGAAATACAGGATTACAAATGGCAAAGGGAACCTATATTGCTTTTGTAGATAGCGACGATTATGTGCATCCCGATTATTTAAAAGTCATGATGGAATTACAAAAAGAAACGGATGCCCTTTTATCAATTGTAGGATTTCACTTGTCTCATGATAGTCAATTGCAGGATTGTAAACCAAGAGGCAATGCCCAAAAGCTTACATCTGCCCAGATGATTGAAATGCAATTAAATAATCAACAATTGTGTAGTCCTTGGTCTAAATTATACCACCGTAGTATTTTTGAGCAATTGTCATATCCGGAAGGGGATATCTATGAGGACTTGATGGTGGCCATACAGATTTTCGATTTGGCAAAGGATCGAATTGTATATCAGGATGTGCCATTATATTATTATTTTCAAGAGTCAGAAAGTATAACCAGATGTGATTTTCATTATGGAAAATTAGATGAGTTGAAGGCTTTGGAACATCAATATTTATATGTGGCAGAGAAATATCCGCATTTGGTGGACAAGGCAAGATATGAATATGTATATCATATTTATGGATATATTTTATGCTTGGTAAAAGATCAAAGCGAAAAAGGAAAAGCTGCCTATGCTTCTTTGTGCAAATCCATTGCACCGCATTTATCGTTTATGTTGCAGTATGGGAACCTGACAACAAAACAAAAATTGAATTGTCATTTGATCAAGCATCCGAAGTTCTATCGGACTTTTGTACAAGTGACCGGGAAAAAATAATTGAGTAACTTTGGAAACAGCACAAGATAGAAGAAGGGATGAATGTATATGCATACAGAAACCATCAGCAAATATCGTGGACAATGGATGGGAATTGCAATTTTGTTAGTTGCCTTGTTTCATTGCAGCATACAGAGAAATCATATTGCCATTGCATATTTATGTTTTATAGGGGATATGGGAGTGGATTTCTTTTTCTTTTTGTCCGGTATGGGTATGTATTATGCTTTTCAAAAGAAAGAAGTTTCTTTGTTGGAATTTTATCAAAAGAGGACTTTGCGCATTGTACCTGCCTGGTTTTTGGTTAATTTGCTCAGACAGTATGTATTTGGAGCAGGCATAGGTTTGGATCTACCAAGTGTAATCAAGCTCTTTACTGGTTTTACCTTTTGGTTAGATGGAAATTTGTTTTACTGGTATATTCCGGCGCAGTTATGTTTTTATTTGATGACACCTCTGTTTATGAAATTATACAAACAAAATAAACGAAAAGCAGGGGGGATATTTGCTGGTGTTTGGCTTGTATTGTTGGCGATTTGCCTATTGGCACACAATGCCGATTATTTTATCTTTTTATTCCGGTGGCCTATTTATTTTACCGGAATTTTCTTTGGAGATTTGGCATATCATAAGAGAAAATTGCCAAAATATATTCCTTGGATGGCTTTGGTATTGCTAGGTATTTGTGGAAGCAGCTTGTATTGGCTCTTCCATCACATCAATATGACAACGATTCGATATGAGTACAAATATATAGTATTTTATCCTTTTGCATTAAGTTTATGTTTGCTGGGTAGCCTGCTGATGGAAAAAAGTCATGCACGGTTGCGGAGCTTGCAATGGCTTGGGGGAATTACTTTAGAAATCTATTTACTGCATGAATTTTTACTTGCACAATTCACGCGTTTAGTAGCTGATATACCTTTTGATTCCTGGTATATCATTTGGAACGGAATGGTATTTGTCATTACCCTAGCTGTGGCTTGGGCATTACATCAGGGTATCTCGTTATCTGGCAGGGTTCTAAAGTTAGCCAAAAGAAATGGATAGGGAAGTTTACAAAGGAAGGAAAGAGCTATGAATAAATTAGTAAGTGTGTTAAAGGGGTTGTGTATGTATATGTATGCAATCTTGTGTGTCGGTATTCTGATTTTAGATGTCTGTTTTCAGTATGTAGAGTATTATAGAAAAAGACATTTCTTGCTGCCTAATATTGCAATTGTATTGTGTATTGGTATCGCTATGTTTCTTTTATCCAGATTGCTGAAAAAGAAAAAAGAAAAAATACGTCAAATGGGGGACTGGATTGACCATCATATGCTCTGGTGTACGGTGGGATTGCTGTGTATACAGTTATTTCTTTGCTTGCATCTGTATTTTATGACCGGTTGGGACTCCGGCATTATCACTGCAAATGCAGATTTGGTTGCCAATGGCAAAACGGATGAATTGTGGAATTGGTATTATTCCAGATGTCCCAATAACAGCTTGCTCACAGCAGTATATGCGGTTATATTTTTCGTGATTGAAAAAGTGGGATTGCCAAGTGTGATTGTTCGCCTTTGCATTGTTGCCATTCAATGTGTATTGTCCAGTTGGACAGGATATTTGGTGTATCAATGTACGAAAAAAATACAAAAAGGAAAGTTATGTGCTCTTTTGGCTTGGCTCGTTTATGTGGGCCTGATTGGGTTATCTCCTTGGGTGCTCATTCCTTATAGCGATGCCAGCTGTCTGTGGATGCCTATTTTTATGTTGTATTTATATTTGACAATAAAAGATGGAAAGAAATGGATTAAATTGGTAGCGATTTCCGTTTTGGCTTATTTAGGATATGAGATGAAACCTATGGTATTGATTGTTTTTCTTGCCATTTTTGCAGTGGAAATCTTGTATTTTATGCAGGATAAAGGGAAAAACTGGAAGCACTTGCTTACCCTTTTGCTAGCCTTGGTGTGCACCGTTGGAATTTGTAAAGCAGTGCCTTTAGAACAACTTATGGGCTTTGAGATTGACAAAGAGGCAACTTTTGGCATGTCTCATTATTTTATGATGGGGCTCAATGAAGAACATAGTGGTGTCTTTATTATTGAAGACGCCGATTACTCCGAAAGTATTCCTACTGAAAAAATGCGGGTACAGGAAAATATCAGGGTTGCAAAAGAACGAATCAAAAAAATGGGATTTGTAGGTTTGACCAAACATGGAATGAAAAAAGCCTTGGTTAATTTTGATGACGGTACTTTTGCCTGGTCTCAGGAAGGTAATTTTTATGGCATTCCTCTCAATTTGAAGCAGTCACCATTGGCTAAGCCCTTGCAGGCTTATTACTATGAGAATGGTGCTTTGCAACCGGTCTTTCAATTGGTAATGCAAAGTATTTGGATGGTGGTAGTAGTGGGAATGGCACTCTTGGGCTTGATTCAAGTGGTGGATCGGAAGCAGGAGTGGAAGATGGCAGATTTCGTTTTAGCAGTGGCAATGTTGGGAATTACTGCATTTGTTATGTTATTTGAAGCCAGAGCACGATATATTTATACCTTTGTGCCTTTGTTTATTGTAAGTGCTGCTTACGGATATAAAAGAGTCTTTTCCTTTGTACAGACAGGTCTGTATAAGGCTTTATAGATCATAAGAAAATGGTAATATAGAAACAATTACCAAAGAGGAAAAACTTGTTAGAATTGTATAAAAATGGTAAAATAGATAGGAGACCAGAAGGGGATCTCAGATAGGAGAAGACATGAAAAAAGATGAAAAAAAATGGATAGATGGGGTCGTGTTAATCGCTATGTTTATTTTAGCTGGCTTGTTCGTGTATTATTTTTCGACCTCAACCTCACCCATTATAAAAAATTTCTATAAAGATGATTCTGCAATATTTCAAGTTGTGGGACGAGAATGGGCAAAGGGAAAATTGTTATATGTAGATGTATTTGATCACAAAGGGCCCATCATATTTTTGATAGATGCGTTGGGATACGGCTTGACCAAAAGTTCCATTGGTATTATGTACATACAGATTGTTTTGCTATTTTTAGTGGTTGCTTTTATCTATAGAGCAATGCGTTTAGAATTTGGACGTAAATGGGCTGTCGCAATAGCAGGATTGGCTTATTTGATTATGGGAATTTCTTATAGTCAGGGAAATTTGACAGAGGAATACAGTTTGTTGTTTATTGTATTATCCATTGCCAGCGCCATAAAATATATGCGAAAAGAAGAGCAGGATTTACATCCTCTGGGATATGCCTTTGTATATGGATGTTCCTTTATGGCAATTTGTTTGATGAGAATGACCAGTGCCATTTCTATTTGTTGCATTGTACTGGTGGTGCTTTGTATCTTGCTGGGTGAAAAAAAATGGTTACATATCCTTCAAAATATGGTTGTTTTTCTTGCAGGAGCAGGTCTCATCTTTCTCCCTTTTTGCATTTATTTTCTCATTAAGGGAACCTTAAAGCAGATGTTATTTGCAACTTTTATTTATAACTTTATGTATGCTTCCGGTTCTTCTTTCTTAGATCCGGATGGAGATGGGTGGAACAAGATTTTATTTTCTGTTCTTACCGTATTTTGCCTCTTGGTAATATCTATTTTACATATTGCGTTTACAAAGAAGCAGAAGGATCGATTGGGGAT